>NZ_JACAGF010000003.1:0-63675 GCF_030324345.1 Empedobacter sp. R750
GAATTGATATTTCAACGACCGCTCTTGGAAAAAATGCTGATCGCCTTTTTTAGGATGTCTCGTTCAAGTTCAGCATCCTTCAGTTTTCGCTCTAAATCGTGAATTTTTTCCTGCTCTGCAGTGAGTTTAAGATTTCCTTTACCTGGAAAACTTCCTGTACCAAATTCAGCATATTCTTTGCGCCATTTATATAGTAAACTAACTGTTATACCCAATTCTCTGGCTAATTCTGATATGTTTTTTCGCTCAAAACTTAATTCAACCGCTTGGAGTTTAAAATCGCTTGGATAAATTTTACGGATTCTTTTCATATATTAAAATTAAGGTTTTATGCTTAACTTTTACTCCCAACTAAGTTAGTATATCCAAATAGTTTATTTCAAACTACAATACAAACAAGTGCTGAATTAATAGAAAATATTGCAAAATTGAAATTTAGAAAGATCACAGATCTATTTTTTAAGTTCAATGAGAATAGAATTTCTCTTATGGAAGCTGAATTAAAGAGCGAAGGGAATCAATTATCATATCTATTTAAAATCAATAACAAATTTAACTAAATACTAGAGGTAAAAAGAGTAACTACTAAATATTTCAGAAAAAAAAACTATTATCCTTATTTATATTTCGATAAACTCAAAAGCTGATTTAAATGTTTTTTTGTTTTTACGTAAAACCGTAATTTATTGTGAAATGAATTATGCATATTTGGGGATAATTTAACGAAAAAATAAATATATGTGTTTTTTTTACGAGACATATGTTCTAGTAGTTTCGTAAAAAAAAACAATGTTGTATGCAACCCTACCCAACAACCGTACATAACTTTTCATCAGATGAATGAACCGAAAAACAAAATAAATGAATTACATGGCACAGCGCAATTTTCATTGTTTGTTTCTTCGTATTTACCTTTGTTCATACTTCTAATTGTAAGACAAGTTTCAATGAACGTAGAATATCTCAATTGGGGCGGTTTCAATTTAGAAGCAATTATAATCTTTTTTTCAAAATTTCTATTGTCTTCAACACTTATCGTTATTTCAATTATTGGATATTTTGGATATCGCAAAACATTAGGAAATATTGAAGAGGTTGCTGAAAATAACGGCTTTCCAGTTAAAGTTATTGATGTTAAGAACAAAAACAGTGAGAGTATTGGATATATTGCCACATATATTATCCCATTTCTATTTCAAAGTTTTGATAGTTTTTATGAATGTGCATCAGTATTATTCTTATTAATAATAATTTATAGAATTTACATTAATTCCTCTTTATTATTAATTAATCCACTTTTAAGTTTTAGTTATGGAATTTATGAAGTTGAATATACACAAAATTCAAAAAACAAAAACGGACTGATTATTTCCAAAAACAAGTGGATACAGGACGAAGAAAAAATGAAATTTTACGAAATAGGTCATAAATTATTTTTTGCAACTAATTACAAATTCAAAATAAATGATATTAAATGACATTCTTCAAAAAATAGAGGAAAATGGAAAAGGAAACATCATTCTCTATTTTATTACTAGAATATTAAAGCCTAATGTTAAAGCATCAACTAAAATGCTTGACAAATATGATTTCAAAGTTTATCAGATTGATATCAATGAAGAAATTAGAGAACATTTGTATAACCTATCTGTTGAACAAATAGGCACTATATTAAAATACAAAACCGAACTTCATGAATATGATGTTATAACTGACGATAGTCAACAGTTATTTACCTACCAAATGACTAATAAGGCTATGTCTTTTGCGGATGTGATCAATAACCAACTCGTAAATAATCCACCAAAAATAAAAAGTCTTGAGGAAATCATTATGAATGAAGAGCTTTGGGCGTATTGTGTTGGTTTTTTTAATGAAAATGAGGAATGGATTTATACATTTAGAAAAATATTATCAGCAAAGGTAGCTGTTGATGAAAAAAGTGGAAACAAAAAAAATGCTCTTCAAAAATCAATCAGAACACTTTTTAATTCTAAAAGCCAAAAACTCGAATTAATCGAAGGTGAAACGGTAAACCTTGACAAACAAATCGATTGTATTTTTTATGAGGATACTTTTTATGTAGCAAAAAAGACACAATTTGAACAAATTATTGGCTTGGAAGAAGAATATAGAATTCAAGCAAATCAAGTTATTACTCAACTTGAACAAACTAATATGTTCATAGGAACTGAATTATTACAAAACAGCTCTGACAAAAATCCTTCTCTTCATAAAAAACTTGTTAGACTATCAAAAATTGGTAATTACCAAACACTCGATAAAAAAACTGTTACTAAAATGCAAGGAATTTGCAAGAAGTACGGAGAAAAACTAAATTTAAAAGATGGTAAAATTCATATTGAAGATGAAAACGACATCACACTAACATTAAAGGTCTTAGCAGACTATTATAAAGTTGGAGAGGTTTCTGGAAAACCTTATGGAACGTTCGCCGGAAAAGCATTAACTACTACCGAATAAACGGGCAGCATACAACATGTGTAACTGTTGCACAACTCTAATTTTAGACACAAAACAGTATAAATAATAACCTCTTTAAAAACAATTTTAGGGAGGTTTTTTGTTTTTATGTAAAACCGTAATTTATTATTAAATGGTTGTTGTATGTTTGGTCGTAATTATACGAATCATAAATAGATATAAAGATATTTTATCGATACTTTTCTATCATTTACTTCGTAAAATAATATGTTAGTAGCAATTATTCCAAAAAACGTATCTTAATGAACACTACAGACTATCCTGAAATAATATACAAATACAGAAATTGGCAAAATATATATCATAGAAAAATTTTAACGGATGGTGAAATTTACTTAGCTGCTCCAAATTCATTTAATGACCCTTTTGATTTTGGAATTACAAAAAATTTTCTAACTCTTGATACTAAAGAAAAAATTGAGAAGTATGTCGATGATGGATTAAAAAAACATAAAGACTTTCTTTTAAGTAAAGGATATAACTTAGCAAAGGAAAGGGAATTTCAATTAAATAGATTAAAAAATATCGAAGAATATCAAAAGGAATGGGAAAATATAGAGTTCAATGCTATAAACAAGTACCAAGGAGTGTTATCTCTTTCTGGTCGATGGAATTCTATCTTAATGTGGTCTCATTACGCTGAAAATCATAAGGGGTTTAATATTGGTTATAATGAAGAGAAGATGAGAACCTCTGGGATTTTCGGAAAAGGAGGTCCTGTGATTTATTCTACAGATTACCCATTTATAGATCCTTTTGAAGAACATTCTATGATTTCTTCTTTTCAAAAATCTCATTATAAATCAAAAGAATGGGAATATGAGGAAGAATATAGATTAACTAAATTATTTTATCCAAATGAACCTACAGAAGATGAGAGAGTAAAAAAAATACCTTTCGGTTTTATCGAGGAGATAAACTTAGGTTTAAAAATATCTTCTGAAGATAAAGATGACATTCTAAAAATTGCTAATGAACATGATATTAAAGTATATCAAATTCAAAAAACACCTTTTAAATTTGAATTAACAAGAAGATTAGTATAACTACAGCAAATAACTATAAATATACAACCTCGCTAAGTTTTTTTAAGAGAGGTTTTCTTTTTTACACAACAAGGTATACAATGCAGTTTTGTTTGTATATTTGGGGTTAATTTTACGAAATGTAGATGTAGTATTTTCGTAAAAAATTATGTTAGGCGTAATTTTAAAACATCTTTATGGCAAAATATACAACAGAAACATCAAATGTTTCAACAGGTAGAGAAATCTGGGTAATTGAAGACGATGATTCAACAACAAGAAGATTAGCATATAGATTTAATACAAGAGACAATAAAATTACATTTTATCCAAAACCTGGAGAATTTGACATTTCAGAAATTGCCTTAGTAGGTTTTTCAAGATTACCAGATGATTTTTCTGAAAGTGGTTATATAAAACAATCTGTTCAATACTATTTAAATAAAAAACTTCAAGAAAATAGAATTTCTAAACTTACAATTACTAGTAATGGTGACAATTCATATAGAAAAAATAGAAATGCTAACACTTATTCCTTAGTTTTAAACTACGAGGATTTTAAAACATTAAGAGAAAATTTCATTGCTGAAAAAAATCAATACAATCAAGCCAAAAATGATATTATTGATAGCTTTTTCTATAGAATATTTCCAACAACTTTTCCTGAATCAACAAATACGCCACTTAGACAAAAAGGTAATTTTATTAGAAATTTAAATTCTGAAATAATTCCACATTTAACTCCAGCAGATTTACAAATTGTAGAAACATTTATTTCGGATTTATTAAAAAATAGATACCAAAGTAACTCACATAAATTTTTACAATTAGCTAGAACAAAAATTCAAGTTGATACTGTTGCTATAGATAGAATTATTGCTGAATTTGAAGAAAATTTATCAAATAATATCTCAGAAAATTCTTGGGGAAAATATCTGAAAAAAAACTTATTTCTTTTAGAATCTAAATATGTGAAAATTTTGCCAGAACTAAATGTTATTTTAAGAGGTTCTAGAAATGCTGATTTCGGTATGATAGATACAAAAGGTTTTTTAGATATCTTCGAAATAAAAAAACCAAATACAACTTTATTGTCTAAGGAAACTGATAGAGGAAATTATTATTGGCACGCAGAGACAGTTAAAGCAATTGTACAAGCAGAAAAATACTTATATAACGCAGAAAGAAAAGCTAGTACTCTTGCAGATGATATAAGAAGAGAAGAAAGAATTGATGTAAAGGTGATTAAACCTAGAGCTATTTTAATAATAGGTCATTCTAATCAACTTGACGACGATAACAAAAAAGAAGATTTTAAAGTATTAAGAAAATCATTAAAAAATATAGAAATAGTATTATATGACGAATTAGTTGAGGGTATGGAAAATCAAAAAAACAAGTATTATGACCAAATAATCACAAATGAAGAATAAAACTTCGCCTAATAACTAAGCTTTCGTCTTGCCCGGAGGGCATAATATGTATTGAAAGTCCACTTGATACAAAAATATTAGAATATACAACCTCACTAAGTGATTTTAGGGAGGTTTTTTGTTTTTACGTGAAATCGTAATTTTTTATAAGATGGTTTTAGGATATTAGCAATAATTATAAAAAAACTCAGCTATGTCATACATCGAAAACGAGAATGAGTTTAGGCAATTCATGAAGGAATTTGGACCAAAAGGTAAGTCTTCTGCATCAAATTATATAAGTTGGCTAAATTTTATCTCTGAGCAAGGATTTGAAGTAAATACAAACTTGAAATCTAATCAAGAAATAATTTCTAAATTGAAATCTAAGGAAAATACCCGCTCAATATATAAATCCAAAGATGCTTATTCAGACTTTGGTTCAGCTCTTAATAAATATAGAAAATTCATTGTAGCTGATTATCTCCCAATTCTTAGTGATCTTGAAAGTATTGAATATGAGATTATTTCTGAAACAGAAAAAGAAGAATTAAGAAAAGCACGCATAGGTCAAGGTAAATATAGAAAAGCGTTAATTTCACTATGGAAGAAATGTTCAGTTACCCAATTTCATAAAACAGAATTATTAATTGCTTCTCATATATTGCCTTGGCATAAATCTACAAATATTCAAAGATTAGATAAATTTAATGGTCTTTTATTATTACCAAACTATGACAAATTATTTGATAAAGGACTAATTTCTTTTGAAGATAATGGTAAAATTATTGTGTCATATAAAATCTTAGAGACAGAACAAAGTATTCTTGGTATTAATAAAAATGACAAGCTTTTTAATGTTAATAAAGAAAATATCAAGTATCTAAAACAACATAGAGAAATCTATAATGAAACATTATATAAAAAATAACTTTTCTTAGTAACTAAGCTTTTGTCTTGCTCGGTGGGCATGAGATGTATTGTAATATTATTAAAACAACAGTAAATAAACAACCTCGCTAAGTGTTTTTAGTGAGTTTTTTTGTTTTATACAACAAGGTATACTTCTTTTTTTATCGTATATATTTTATAATAACAAAATAGTCTATTTCTTCGGAGTTTGTTCGAGTGTCCTTCGACAATGGTTCGAGAAAAAGTATGTTTTGTCGAACATCAGTCGAACAACGGTCGAAGGATTGTCGAAGAAGATACATCAAAAAATACATTTTAGCTAGTCTACTATTTTTTGCGTAAGACCTCTCCAAATTACAAAATTAACCTCTTGATTAATTCCTTAATTAATCAAAACCAATACCTGACATATAGCTCCAATAAATGCCTATTTATAGCTACTTCATCATTTAGAACTACTTTTTATTAAACGATTCAAATGTTTAAAAACTTTATGAATGATAAAGAGTAAGATAATGAAGAAAGGTGACAAGTATTTAAAAATATCTGATAATCAAAAAGATAATATTGATATAAATCAAAAAAGACAAGCTAAGAAGGAAGAAAAAGTTGTAAATTTGATTATAGAGATCATTTTATCTACCACTTTAAAGGAATACTATGAAAAGAGCAATAAGATACCTTAGGTTTAGTCAGCTCGGACAGAGTAATGGTTCAATAGAACGACAAGAACTTTATACTGATCAATGGTTAGAATTTAATGAAGTTAAATTAATAGACACTTTTATTGATCGTGGTAAAAGTGCTCGCACATTTGATCGTCCAGATTTTATTAAACTCAAAGACTTTATTAAGAAACATTACAAAACTGTTGATTATCTTCTTGTCGACCAACTGGATCGTTTTAGTCGCGATGCAGGTGAAGCGATGAGTATGGTGAAATTACTTCAGAAAAAATACAACATTCAAGTTGTAAGTGTTACAGAGGGAATAATTTTCGATTACGACACGCCTGGTAGTTTTTTCAGAGCTGGTTTACAATTACTTCTTGCCGAAGAAGATAACATTAATCGAAGTATAAAGGTGAAAGGCGGTATTTATACTGCTAAAGCAAAAGAAGGACGATTTGTTTTTAAAAATGCTCCATTTGGCTACAGGAAAATTGGAGAACGAAAAGAAAGAAAACTAATTGTAGAAGAAACAGAAGCTAAAATTGTCCGCCATATTTATGACGCTTTTCTTAAAAACACGCCCCTTTATTTGATAAAAGAAGAAGCTAGAAATCTTGGATTTACTACCAAAGGAAATATGGCAATTGAACGTGTTCTTAAAAATCCTGTTTATGCAGGATTATTAAAAGTGGAAGCTTATAAAAATTATCCTGGGGGATTATTTGATGCGATCCATGAACCAATCATCGATAAAACTTTATGGATGATGGTTCAAGAAAAATTTAAAAATCCAACTAAACAGCGTGTAGTCATAGATGATGAACTTCCTCTACGAGGGATATTAAAATGCCATTGTGGGACACAATTATCAGGTGCTCCTTCGAGAGGGAAATCTGGTAAATATTTTTATTATTATAAATGCCGACATTCACGACATAACAACATTAGTACTATAAAAGCTCATAATCAACTTCTTCAAATTTGTGAATTAATGAGTTTATCATCTGTTCAACTCAATAAAATTAAATCTGAAACGAATAAATCACTTGAAATTGAGCTATCAAACAATAGAAAAAAGGTTGTTGAAAAACAAAATCAATTATTAGCAGTTCAAGAGAAGTTATTTTCGGTAGAAGAAAAATGGATTAAAAACGAAGTAAGCAAGGATACGTATCATCGTTGGTTTTCTAGTTACAATGATGAAATTATAACTCTTAAAGGATCAATAGAGCGATATAGGACTGACCAACAAATTGCTTTTAAAATATTAGAAAAGAATCTGAATCAATTAACAGATATGAAGTTTGTTTATTCAAAAGCTAATACTTTACAGAAAAGAGAATTTGTAAACATAGTGTTCGACAGCAATTTATACTATGAAAATGGTATTTATCGAACACCTACAATGATGGATTTATTTTCGAATAACCATTTGAAAATGAAGGAAGAAAACTTACTTATTTATACAAAAAAAGAGATTCTAAATGATAGAATCCCTTTCAGCGGAGAGTGAGGGATTCGAACCCCCGGAGGTGTGACCCTCAACAGTTTTCAAGACTGCCGCATTCGACCACTCTGCCAACTCTCCAATAACGCAGTTTATTGCGGTATTGCGAGTGCAAATATAGAACGCTTTTTCGAATTTGCAAACCTTAATTTAAAGTTTTTTTAATACAAAAACATACTTTATTCATTATCAAATAAATATTTTTAAAAAATTTTATACAATTATTACCAAAGCTATCTGAATAAGGAAACCAAGCGTGAAAAACAAGGCTGCAAACTTCAATAAAGTAAAGCGAAAAGTTTCGTTTATGATTAATTTATTGACCAATGGTTTCGAGATTTTTTCGTCCAAAAGCTTTTCTACTTTTTTATAGAAAATCAATAATAAAATTATAATCACCATAACAACTGTAAATATCAAAATAGAACTCATCGAATGATAAAACATCACTCCCATCGCCATTCCTAATACAGCTAAAATTAATTGTGGCAACTGGTTAATTGCTTTCCGAATCATTTCTTCAGTCTTTTTTAACCAATCAGCTCCAAGAATTTCTGGCGCAGCCATCCAAAAAGCAACAAATTGTAAAATCAAACCAAGTAAAGTAAAAATTTTTATCATTCTCAAAAATTCAATTATGGTTAAAGATAAAAAAAACCGTTTAAAATAAATTAAACGGTTCTCATATTATTCTTTTCAAAAAAAGATTATTCTTCCTCTTCTTCGTCTTCTTTCATCGTATGATAAACGTTATTTACGTCCTCATCTTCGTCAAATTTCTCCAACAATTTCTCGATGTCAGCTTTTTGTTCTTCTGTTAATTCTTTTGTTGTTTGTGGAATTCTTTCAAATTCTGATGAAATAATTTCATATCCACCTTCTTCCAAAGATTTGAAGATTGTTCCGTAATTCTCGAAAGGTGCAATTAATACAATTCCATCTTCATCCTCAAAAATCTCCTCTACTCCAAAGTCAATCATTTCAAATTCTAATTCCTCTAAATCTACATTTTCAGGTTTTTGAATTTTGAAATTACAGATATGATCAAACATAAATTCAACAGAACCTTGCGTTCCTAATTGTCCATTACATTTACTGAAATAAGAACGAACGTTAGCTACTGTACGATTGTTGTTATTTGTAGAAGTTTCAACTAAAACGGCAATTCCGTGAGGTCCATAACCTTCAAAAATAACTTCCTTATAGTTTTCTGTATTTTTATCAGATGCTTTTTTGATTGCGCGTTCGATGTTATCTTTTGGCATGTTAACAGCCTTCGCATTCTGAATCACCGCACGAAGATGAGAATTTGAATGCGGATCAGGTCCTCCTGCTTTTACTGCCATTACGATATCCTTCCCAATTTTAGTAAACGCTTTAGACATTGCCGCCCAACGTTTTAATTTACGTCCTTTTCTAAATTCAAATGCTCTTCCCATTTATACTTGTTTTTATAGCTGCAAATTTATTCATAAAACGAAAAAAATCCAAGAACTATGTCTTGGATTTTTAAGATGTTAATATTTTAGAATGATTATTTCAATCCGTGGTATTTTAACATTGGCTCAATTGAAGGATTTTTACCTCTAAAATTTTTGTAAATTACATTCAAATCGTCCGAATTTCCTTGAGAAAATACTTTATCTCTCAAAATTTGACCATTTTTACGTGACATTCCTCCATTTTCTATTGTCCATTCGTATGCATCATGATCTAACATTTCTGCCCAGATATACGCAAAATATCCCGCTGCATATCCTCCTCCAAAAATATGGCTAAAGTAAGAAGAGCGATAACGAGGCGGAACTTGTGGTAAATTTGTTTTAATATCAATTAAGGCTTGTTTTTCAAAATCATCTACATTTGAGATTACTTTATCAGTAGAAACTGTATGCCAAGATAAATCCAAAGATGCCGCAGAAAGCATTTCTGTTAACGTATAACCTTTATTAAAGTTAGATGCTTTTTTCATTTTTTCTACCAACGCATCAGGAATCGCAGCTCCTGTTTGATAATGCTTCGCATAATTTTTTAGGATAGATGGTTCCGTTACATAATGTTCGTGAAATTGAGATGGAAATTCCACAAAATCTCTCGAAACATTTGTTCCAGATAAAGTTGGATATTTTTGATTTGCAAAGAAACCATGCAACGCATGTCCAAATTCGTGAAAAGTTGTCACTACATCATCATACGAAATCAACGCAGGTTGACCATTTGCAGGTTTTGTGTAGTTTCCGACATTATAAATAACAGGTTTTGTTCCGAATAAATGCGATTGCTCTACAAGATTACTCATCCAAGCTCCTCCTTGTTTAGAATCTCTTTTGAAATAATCGGTATAAAATAATCCCAACTGAGAACCATCTTCATTAAACAATTCGTATACTTTCACATCTTCGTGCCAAGTTGGAATATCCGTTCTTTTTTTAAATGAAATTCCATACAATTCTTTCGCCATAAAGAAAATTCCATTCTCTACAACTGAATCTAAAACGAAATAAGGTTTCATTTCATTTTCGTCGATATCATATTTCTCTTTACGAACTTTCTCAGCATAATAGTTCCAATCCGCAGCAGTTAATGTATTTGACGGATTTTCTTTCTTCGCTAACGCTTCAAATTCTTTTGCATCTTTTTGCGCCATTGCAGTTGCCACTGGAATCATTTGATTCAAAATTCCTTTTGCTGCTGTTGGATTTTGCGCCATTTGATCTTGCAAATTCCATTCTGCATAATTTGCAAAACCTAATAATTTAGCTTTCTCCGCACGTTTTTTAACCAAAGTTAAAATTGTAGCTCGCGTATCATTTTCGTCTTTTTTCTCTGTTCTAATCCAAGCTGCATCAAATAATTTTTTACGAGAAGCTGCATTAGTCATATTTTGCAACTCAGGTTGTTGAGTTGTATTCAATAAACTGATTAAATATGTTCCATCAGCTTGTTTGAAAGCTTCTAAATCAGCATCACTCAAATCAGCTAATTCTTCTTTTGTAAAAGTAACACCACCAGATTTTGTTCCTTTTAATAATTGATTTGAGAATTTAGTTTCCAAAGAAGCTATTTCTCCATTCAATTTTTTCAATTCATCTTTTTGCGCAGTAGATAAATTTGCTCCAGCCAATTCAAATCGTTGATAATACACATCTAACAAACGTGATGATTCTTTATCTAAATTCAATGATTTTTTATTATCATGTAAAGTTTTTACACGTTGAAATAATTTATCATTCAAATAAATTGCATCGCTATGAGCGGCAAATTTAGGCGACATCTCCTCCTCTACTGCTTGCAATGTTTCGTTTGTATTTGCTCCAGTCAATAATCCAAAAACATGATTAACTCGTGTTAATAATTGACCAGATCTTTCCATTTCGACTAATGTATTTTCGAAAGTTGGTGCTTCAGAATTATTAGCAATTTTATTAATTTCGACTAATTGTTCAGCCATTCCTTGCAACAAAGCAGGTTTGAAATCTTCGTTTTTAATTTTCGAAAAATCAGTAGTTTGATAAGGCAAAGTGCTCACTTCAAAAAAAGGATTTTTATCGTTCCACATACTATTTGTTGACTTTTCGCTACAAGAAGTGGCTAGGATTGACGATCCTACCATCATTCCGTAAAAAAGTTTTTTATTAAACATTTTTATTATTTTTAGACCTAACGAAGTTAAACTTATAATGTGAAATTTCAAAAACATTCTGTTTTTCATTCAAACAATGGAAAATATTTAAGCTAAATCTTAAAAGTTAAATAATTAATAAACCTTACCGAAAAGGTTGAATTTTCTTCGACGAAAATAATTATCTTTGAAAAAGAGTGAGGAAAAATTTCACTCTTTTTTATTACCCTAAAAATCAATCCATTTTGTATTTAGATTTAGAAGAATTAAAATATTTATTAGCCGAAAGTGTTGAAGAATTGCCTAGTTGGGAATCGCACCAAAAGCTTTCACCTCCATATCGTCAAAAATTTGATTTAGAATATGTAAAACGTACCAATCCAAGAAGTGCATCTGTCATGATTTTATTGTATCAAAACGAAGATGGAGAAATTGAATTTCCAGTAACCATGCGTGTTTCTTATGAAGGAGCGCATTCGCATCAGTTTTCTTTGCCAGGTGGACAATTTGAAGAGCAAGATATTAGTTTTGACGAAACTGCTATTCGCGAAACTGTGGAAGAACTTGGTGTAGATTACGAAAACATTGAGATTGTAAGACAATTGAGCGAAATGTATATTCCACCAAGCAATTTCTTGGTTTATCCGTACATCGGAATTTATCATGGAGAACCTCATTTCAACCCTGATGAGCGTGAAGTACAATATGTTGTTCCGTTAAATTTGGAAGCTTTTTTGAATGCTGATTACGAAGTTTTTGAGAGAGAATTTTCTGGTCAAGTTGTCGAAATCCCTGGTTATAATATTGGTGACGATGAATTTCTTTGGGGTGCAACGGCAATGATTTTAGAAGAATTTAAAGATTATCTAAAAATCGTATTAAATTTGTAACTTAAACAATTAAGAACTCGTGTCTCAAAAAGCAAAGAAAAAGAACGCATTTCGCGATTCATTTGGACATCTATATTTCCTAAAAAGGACGTTAATTTTCTTATTAGGATCATTTACCTATAACCGTTATAATGGTTTTAATAAACTAAAAGTTAGCGGTACAAAAAACTTGGTTCATTTACCTGCTCAAAATGTATTATTCGTTTCGAATCATCAAACTTATTTTGCTGATGTTTTTGCGATGTATCATGTATTTTGTAGTGTAAAAAATGGTTTTATTGATACCATCAAAAATCCAATTTATTTACTTAATCCTAAGATTGACTTTTATTACGTTGCCGCTGAGGAAACGATGAAAGATAATCTTTTGACAAAATTATTTGCCTACACAGGAGCAGTAACCGTAAAAAGAACGTGGCGTGCAAAAGGAGAAAATGTAAATAGAAAAGTTGATTTAAGCGAAATTAACAATATCGATATTGCGTTGCAAAGTGGTTGGGTAGTAACATTTCCGCAAGGGACTACGACTGCGTTTGCGCCTGGTCGTCGTGGAACTGCGCATTTAATCAAGAAAAATAAACCAATTGTAATTCCAGTTGTGATTGATGGTTTTCGTAGAGCTTTTGATAAAAAAGGGTTGCGTATTAAAAAACGTGGAATTAATGCGACAATGACATTCAAAGAGCCTTTGGAAATAGATTATGAAAATGATTCGAGCGATGCTATCATGAAAAAAATTATGAATGCAATCGAGCAAGCTCCAGAGTTTAATAAAGTTCGACCAATGGACGAAATTCTTGCTGAAAATAGCGAAAAATCATTAGACGATTATTTGAATGAAGATGACGAAGAGTTTGATGATTTCGAAGAAATGGGCTACGACGAAGAAAATAAAAAAGACTAAAAGAATACAACATACAAAATGAAAAAAGTTCATTTTATTGCAATTGGCGGTAGTGCAATGCACAATTTGGCGATTGCTTTGCACGAAAAAGGTTATCAAGTAACGGGGTCTGACGACGCAATTTTCGAACCTTCGAAAACACGTTTGGATCAACGTGGTATTTTACCAGAAGAAATGGGTTGGTTTCCAGAAAAAATTACAACAGATTTAGATGCTGTGATTTTGGGTATGCACGCTCACGCTGATAATCCTGAAATGTTACGTGCGCAAGAATTAGGTTTAAAAATCTATTCATATCCAGAATATTTGTACGAACAATCCAAAGATAAAACGCGTGTTGTAATTGGTGGTTCTCATGGAAAAACGACGATTACATCAATGATTCTTCACGTTTTGCATTATCATAATATCGATGTTGATTATATGGTTGGTGCACAATTGGATGGTTTTGATGTGATGGTAAAATTGACAGAAGACAACGAATTTATGATTATGGAAGGTGACGAATATTTATCTTCTGCCTTAGATCGTCGTTCAAAATTCTTGTTGTATCAACCAAATATTGCGTTGATTTCTGGTATCGCTTGGGATCATATCAATGTTTTTCCAACGTTTGCAGATTACACTTCTCAATTCTCAAAATTCGTAGAATCTATCGTGAATGGAGGTGCTTTAATTTACAATGAAACAGACGAAGAAGTTGTAAAAGTTGTTGAAGAAACTGAGAAAGCAATCAAGAAATTTCCTTATCATTTACCAGAACATTTTATCGAAAATGGAATCACTTTTATCGAAACAGAAGATGGTCCAATTCCGCTAGAAGTCTTTGGTAATCATAACTTGATGAATTTAGAAGGTGCTCGTGCAATTTGTAAACAATTAGGTGTAATGGATGATGATTTCAATGAAGCAATTCAATCATTCAAAGGTGCGTCTAAACGTTTGGAATTAATTAATCGTACTTCTGATTTTGTTGCTTACAAAGATTTTGCTCATGCGCCAAGTAAAGTAACTTCGGTGACCAATGCGGTAAAAGAACAATATACAGATAAAACAGTTGTGGGATGTTTGGAAATTCATACCTATTCGTCTTTAAATCCTGAGTTTTTGGTTCAATATAAAGGAGCTTTAGATAAAGCCGATATCAAAATTGTGATGTATAGTCCAGAAGCATTAGAAATAAAACGTATGGAAATGATTTCTCCAGAAGATATCAAAAAAGCGTTTGGAGACGATTCGATTTTGGTGTTTACAAATGGTGAACAATTGCAAGATTATATCGAAAGTTTAGATAAAAAAGATAAAGTATTTTTGATGATGAGTTCAGGAAACTTCGGTGGAGTAAACTTGAATGAATTATTTAAAGCATAAAAAATCACCTTTCAAAAAAAGGTGATTTCCACTTAAATATCTATAAAATATAGAAAAAGAGAACTTAATTTTTTAGGTTCTCTTTTTATTTTTTCTCAAATGGTCAAAATAATTATTTTGGGTTTTTGGATTACTTCTTTTCAAATATCAGTAAACTTAGAACTATTTTAAACTTTTTCGGAACTATTAATTTTAAAAACATTATTTTAGAAAAAACAGAGGTGATATAAACTTTTAGTAATACTCTACTCACTTTTGTTAGCTTTCGCCATCAAAAAACACCTCTGTTTTTACTATAAAATTATAGTGACCCTTTTGATAGTAACAAAGATGATAAAAATCGAGATTAAAAAAAGTTTGAAAAGTAGCCTAAAGATGTCCAAAACGGAAGTTATTGTAAACTTTTTCTAAATTGAGTTGGACTAATTTTTAGATGTTTTTTGAAAAAATTTCCGAATGAATATTGATCAGAAAAGTTTAACTCATTCGAAATTTCTGAGATTGTTTTAGTTGTTTCACTCAACAATACTTTCGATTCACGAATCACAACAGAACTGATTAATTCCTTTGTCGTTCTACCCGTTATTGATTTGCAACATTCAGTTAAATATCTAACTGTAATATTCAGTTTATCTGCATAATATTTTGCATCTCTATTTTCTATATAACCCTTATTTAAGTCATTCAAAAAACGTTTTACAATATCATCTTTTCGCGTTCCTTTTCTTACAATAATTGTTTGTTGCTTCGAAAGTTCGCTAAACGTTGTGTAAACAATCGCATAAAATAAATTGAATTGTAAATAACGTACGAATTTGGTCGATTTCTCTTGCAAACGCAACTTTAACTGCAATAAAAGTTCGATTAAAGCAGAAAATTCTATTTCATTGAAATGATAATTATTGACTCTACTTTCGCCAAAAAATTGGTTGTATTCATAACCACTCAAATCGATAATCGACGTATCTAAAATCTTTTTGGTTAAGACTAAACTCAACAATTCTAAATCAGATGATTTTGAAATTATTTGATAGGATTTGTTAGGTTCAGGGAAGAAAACATCGTGTTGTTTAAGTTTAATTTCTTGGTCATTTTGAGAAATAATTAAATAACCATGTTGAATAAAAATCGTTTGAATCAAATCTTTTTTCAAACGTTTATTCTCGACAGTTTGCTGAATAAATTCCTCTTGATCAAAAACATTAAAATTCTCCATAAATCAACACAATATTCAGTTAATTTGACACAAATTTTAATCCAATAATAGAGCAGATTAAAGTCGTTAAGAAAAAAACGCGCCAAAAACTTGCCGGTTCTTTAAAAATAAAAATTCCGACCAAAACTGTTCCGACTGCTCCAATTCCCGTCCAAACTGCATAAGCCGTTCCGATTGGTAATGCTTGCGTTGCTTTTACCAACAAAACCATGCTCACCGTTAAGAAAAATAAAAAACCACCATACCATAAATAGGTATCATTTCCGGTTGCTTCTTTTGCTTTTCCAAGACATGATGCGAAACCGACTTCGCAAAATCCTGCAATTAGTAAAATTACCCAATTCATTTTTTACTGATTTGTTTATAAAAATTAAGACTACAAAAAATTGTAGCCTTAAAATTAATTATTTATTTTTTGAATTATTTACCGAAACTATCGCTAAATTCTACTTGACCTTTGATGTGTACTTCGCTCCATGTTTTAGAAACGCCATCTGCACCTTTGTGTAATTCTAAACAAGCCTGATTAAGAGCTTCCATCGCTTTTCCTGTGTTAAAATCCATCAAATCAACATCTGTTTCAATTGTGAAAACATTGTTCTCAAACGTCGATTTTACTTCATATTCTTTAGATGCATTATTCAACGTTAAATTCAAGAAAGTTTTACCATCTCTGAAATGTAATTGACCTTTGATTTCGCTTGTATTAATCATATTTCCAAACAAAATATCTTTCAATTTTTGATCACGATCAATTTGATCAGAATTTAATGTCGCAACTGTCGCAATAATATTTGCACCTTCTAAAACTTCTTGAGGCGTTTTTCCATCTTCTTTTGCATCTTTCACCAAAACAACATCAAAACGTCCTGAAACAGCTACTTTTTCTGTAGTTTTATAAGCCGTCCACTCAACTCCAGATTTTCTAATCACACCTTCTACAATTTCCGTTGGTTCTTCCACTGTAACAGCAGTTTTAGCAGGTTGTTCTACTGGTTTTTCTTCTGTTTTATTCGTACAATTCATCAGCATTACTGATGCACAGCATATAATCGCTATAGATAATTTTTTCATTTCAAACTTTTATGCTACAAAAGTACAACAAGCCAAGACTAATTCACAATTGATTTTTAACATATTCTGAAAAAACTCTACTTTTGTAACATGATAAAAAATCTTCTAAATACATGTTTGATTATCATTTGTTTGCCATTTATCTTAATTTATGAGATTTATTGTTCGGTTTACAAATACAGAAAATAAATTGGTAACTTCGCTTTCAAATTGAAAAGATGAGCGAAAGAATAATAGGAATAATGGGTGCTATACCGCAAGAAATAAACGGTGTAGTCAATTTATTAACAAACAAGCAAGAACATAAAATTGGTAGAAGAAGTTATTTTACTGGAGAATTAAACAATCAAAAAGTTGTGGTGGTTTTTTCTCGTGTTGGTAAAGTTGCTGCCTCTGCTACAGTTACAACTTTAATCCTTGAATTCAAAGTTTCTGAATTGATTTTTACAGGTGTTGCAGGTGGAATTCATGCTGATGTAAAAATTGGAGATATTGTGTTAGGACAAAGTTTGATTCAACATGATATGAATGCACAACCTCTTTTTCCTGCTTATGAAATCCCAATGTTAGGAAAAGCTTATTTTGAGGCTGATTCTTCTCAATTAGAAGTTGCGACAACAGCTATTTTAGAAATTTTAGAAGAGCAACATTTACATAATGTGATTTCTGAAAAAGATTTGGATAAATTTAATATTCATCAACCTCAACTACATGTTGGTTTAATAGGTTCTGGAGATTTATTTTTCTCGACAAATTCTCAGAAAGAAAAATTACAACAAAACTTACCCGAAATACTTTGTGTCGAAATGGAAGGCGCTGCGGTAGCACAAGTTTGTTACGAATTTGATATTCCTTTTATCATCATCAGAACAATATCAGACGATGCCGACGATCATTCTACATTAGATTTTAATAGTTTTATAGAAAAGATTTCGAATGTATATTCAATAGAGATTATTAAGAACATCATCAAGTAAAAAGTCCTTTAAAAAGGGCTTTTTTTATGATGCACACATTAATAAAAAAAATCATCAAAAGATTTGATGATTTGCTTTCCAAATATTTAAAATGGAATGTGGGGAGAGCAGGATTCGAACCTGCGAAGGTTACCCAACGGATTTACAGTCCGTCCTCGTTGGCCGCTTGAGTATCTCCCCGCCTAATAATAAAGTATTCTTCAAAAAAGAAGAGCCGATAGAGGGACTCGAACCCACGACCTGCTGATTACAAATCAGCTGCTCTAGCCAGCTGAGCTACATCGGCGATTTTTTATTTTTGTTTTAAAAGTAAAATATAAACTTTTTTGGAGCCGATAGAGGGACTCGAACCCACGACCTGCTGATTACAAATCAGCTGCTCTAGCCAGCTGAGCTACATCGGCTTTTTAGTGGGGAGAGCAGGATTCGAACCTGCGAAGGTTACCCAACGGATTTACAGTCCGTCCTCGTTGGCCGCTTGAGTATCTCCCCGACCTATATTTTTGCTGAGCCGATAGAGGGACTCGAACCCACGACCTGCTGATTACAAATCAGCTGCTCTAGCCAGCTGAGCTACATCGGCAAAAATATTATTATTTGAATATTTCAAATTGAAAACAGGAGATTCATTTCTCGAAAGAAGTGTTGTTCCTTTTTCGTGGTGCAATATTAGGGCAGTTTTTCGAATCTCGCAAATGTTTTTTCAAAAAAAAGTAGAAGTTTTTTCGAAAAAACCACTTCAATTTTGAAAATCAGAATTTTAGAATTCAAAAAAAAATTAAACTTTTTTTCAATAAAAGTAAAAAAGATAATATTCTATTTACATTAGAGTCCCTATTTTTGTAGTCAATTAATCATTAATGCATCTTATCATACAAATTTTGCAACTTTTCGGAGCAATTGCTTTGTTCATTTTTGCGATAAAACTATTAAGCGAAAATTTACAAGCATTATCTGGATCGAATTTTAAACGTACTCTAAACAAATTAACCAAAAACAATTTTTCGACAATTGTTACAGGTACTCTTTTTACAACAGCCATACAATCTTCGTCGGCTGCGAGTGTGTTTATATTGGGATTTGTAAATGCTGGATTGATTAACTTGCGAAAAGCATTTGGCTTAATATTAGGCGCAAATATCGGAACTACGCTTACATTGTGGTTGGTCTATTTCGGAATGAAATTCGATTTGATACAAATTGCATTGCCTCTCATATTAGTGGCTTTTCCATTTTATTTATCGAAAAAACGTAACCAAAGAAAAGTAGGTGGAATTTTATTTTCGCTTTCATTGCTTTTTCTTTCCCTTTATTTCCTGAAAACTTTTTTGCCTTCTATCGAAAGTCATCAGAAGTTACAAGAGTTTTTTCAGCATCTATCGAATTATGGCTTATTGACTAATTTGTTGTTTATTCTATTTGGAATATTACTAACGGTTTTAGTCCACTTTTCATCTGCATCAATTACGATTGCAATGTTATTAGCGAGCAAAGGTTTACCTATCGAATTAGCTGCAATGATCGTTTTGGGAGCGAATATCGGAACAACTTTCACAGCGCATTTAGTTGCAGCAATTGGCGATAAATACACGAAAGTTGTCGCAGCATTTCATACATTTTTCAATATTGTAATTGCGTTAATTTTTATGTTGATTGCAAATTTTGTTTTAAAATTTATTGGAACAACAATTTCATCAAATATAGCTGTTCAGCTGATTACTTTTGATACGATTAGTAATTTGGTTGGTGTAATTTTATTTACGCCTTTTATCAATAAAATAGCTTTCTATTGTCAGAAAAAATATTTCTCTGTAAAATCTACTGACAATAAATTAGAATTTTATGCGATTCCATTTGGAACAAATTCTGACCTATATAAAAATGAAGCCAACAAAAAACTTCTGAAACTTGCTTCTACAACGAAACAAACGATTTATACACTTGGTCGAATGATTACCGAAAGTGATGAAGAAAAGATTTTGGTTTTTCGTGAACGAATTTTAGAACTAGAAAAAGAAGGTGATCAATTGGAGCGAGAAGTCAATGAATTTTTGAATGAAATTGCTGATTTAGATTTACCAAACGAAAATACAATTGCGATTCATCAGTTAATTACACTTTGTCATCATTTGGAAAGTGTGGGTGATATTGCAATTAAAATTTCTTCTATTCATCGTCGTCGTCGAATGACAAACAGTTATTTTACGCCAAAAATGAGAACGTATTTGGTCGAATTTCAAAACAATTTGGATCAAACAACGCGTATTTTAAATCAAAATTTGAACGAAACACAGGAAGAAGTTTCTATCAAACAAGCAGAATTTATCGAAAAAACCATTAATACAATTTACAAAGAAGCCGAAGCTAATTTGATGAAAACGATCGAAAAAGAGAAGCTTTTGACTACAAGTGCGCTTTTCTACAAAGATTTAATTCAGAATTACGAAATTCTTGGTGATCATCTTTACAAAGCTAATGCAACAATTGTTAAGCTAAAAAATCAATAGATTTTTGTAAGTTTAAAGATATAATATTGCGTGGCTACTATATTTAAAATAAAGCTTGAAGAACAAATTATTGGAACGACAGAATTTGAATTTGCAGATGTTCCGATGGGAGTTGTTTATGGCAAAATAAATTTTATAGATATTGAATCTCCTTATTTATTATTCAAAAATTATTGTTTAGCAAATAACATTGAAATTTATAGTGATATAATAGATATTAAACTAATTAATACCGCTTTAATTCCGAATCTTAAAATTTATTACAATGATTTTAAAGATGAATTAAAAGGTTGGGGAAGTTCTATTTGTGGTCTTGAAATTTCTGACGACGGAATTGAATTTGAAATTACCTCATATGGTTTAGAATCTGAAACGATGTCAACTTTATTCAAACATCATTTTGATGAATATTTTAAATAATGACTTATCTTGAATTAAATTCGTCAGTTCGAGTGATTTTTAGAAATATCTTTCTAAAAATTGTATCGAGAATTAAGATGAATTTTTAAATACTAAAACCTTATTCTCGATACAAAATTCTAAACGAATTTCACTCGAATTGACGGTTTTATCTATAAAATTATCAAGTCAAAATAATAGCATGCGAAGAAGTTTATCTGAAAAAATAAATTATGATTTGGAGCAAGGTCGAAAGTACAAAGCAACTTTACGATTAAGAAATCTTATCAATGAATTTCCAAATGATTTGACTTTAAGAAATAAACTTGCTGAAATTTACTATGAAAGTGGCTTTTTAGATGAAGCTGGTAAATTTTGGATTTTATCGGAAGAAAGAAATTCAGAAATTGAACGATGTATCGAAATTTACAAAAACTCTGTCAATAATTCTGGAAATCAAATTTTGAAAGACATTGTTTTTCGAGGAGATAAAACTAAATTATCACCTCATCTGCAATCAATTTTGAATGAATTAGAAAAAGATAGTTTCGAAAAGACTAAAAATATTCCCAATTTTCTACCTAAGAAAAATTACAGAGAAGAAAATAATTATAAAGAAACCTTTAAAGATAAACTTATAAAATATTTATTTTTTGGATTTCTTATATTTATAGTTCTATTGATTATACTTGGATTTGTAAAATTAATTGAATGGTTTTAACTTCTAAATTCGCTCACTTCTACTCTATTTTGTAATTTTGCAAAATGTTTGATTCAAAGCAAATTTTTTCTATTCAATCCGAAGAAGATTTCCAAAACGTTGCATTGGAAGTTTTCCGTTATCAAGCGCAAGAAAATGAAGTCTACAAAAACTTCTTAAATTTCTTGAACGTTGATTATTCTACTGTAAAACACACCAACGAAATTCCTTTTTTACCGATTCAGTTTTTTAAGAAATTTGAATTGATTTCGGGAAATCGTGAAGTGGAAAAGGTTTTTACAAGTTCGGGAACAACTGGAATGGCGACAAGTAAACATTTGGTAACGGATTTGGCATTGTATCATTATAGTTTAGAAAAATGTTTCGAGCAATTTTATGGTCCGCTTTCCGATTATACTATTTTCGCACTTTTACCTTCGTATTTGGAGCGAACAGGTTCCTCACTGATTGATATGGTGGAGTATTGGATTGAGAAATCTGGCAGCGATAAAAGTGGTTTCTATTTGTATAATCACGATGAATTGTACGAAAATCTTATTGCACACGAAAAAACGGGCAAGAAAGCAATTTTGATTGGTGTTTCATTTGCTTTATTAGATTTTGTCGAAAATTATAAAATGAATTTGCAGCACACAATTGTGATGGAAACTGGCGGAATGAAAGGTCGCAAGAAAGAAATTACGCGCGAAGAATTGCATTCAATTTTGAAAAATGGTTTCGGCACAAATGAAATTCATTCGGAATATGGAATGACGGAATTGCTTTCGCAAGGTTATTCTCGAGGAGATTTGACGTTTAAATCGCCAAATTGGATGCGAATTTTGATCAGAGAAACCGAAGATCCTTTCCAATATGTTGAAGAAGGAAAAACAGGCGGCGTAAATGTGATTGATTTGGCAAATTACAATTCGATTAGTTTTATTGCAACTGATGATTTAGGTAAAAAAATAACTCACAATCAATTTGAAATCTTAGGACGTTTCGATCATTCGGATGTGCGAGGTTGTAATTTGATGGTGATTGAATAATAAATAAAATCCCGCACTGAGAAATTCAGTGCGGGATTTTTTATTATTTCTTTTTCATTAAAATGACTGTATCCTTATTTCTTTCTGCTATTTTGTTTAAAAATTCTGAATATTCTTTGAGTTCTTTATTGGTTATAATTGCTTGATTAACCAATAAAATATAGGAAATAACAAATTCGTTATTTTTAATTTCTAGATGTTGTTTATATTGTAATTTATTTCCTAAAGCATTAATTTCTTTATCAAAACTATCATGTTTTAATGTAAAATCATTTGGAATTTTAGATTTAAATTGAATCACTTTTTGAAATGGAAAATCTAATTCAACTTGATATTTTCTATCCTTATCAATGGCTAAAAAATTTAAATCTTCATTAAACGGAAATTCAAATCCTAAATAATCTATTTTTTTTCTCTTTTACAGCAAATATCTTATTAATAGAAGAATATTCTCCTTGATTATTTGTATCATCTGACGAATACACTAATTCATTAAACATTGGAAAATCATATTTCTTTTGATTGTCTTTGTTAAAATAACCTTTGAATTTATTTAAAGACTTCATTTTAACATCATCTTGTTTAAACTCAATTTCATTTATCAAATAGCTTTCTGATAAAGGTGGATTTATATTAAAAAATTCATCCTGCTTGGATTCGAGTTTTAAAACCAATTGATTATAGAAATCTAAATAAGGAAAAACAATCTTTTCTTTGTAACTATCGTCAACTATTTTTAAAATATTTTCATCAAAAAGATAAATCTGATTATCTAAAACTGACATATTTTGAATATTTGAAATTCTTGATACAATAGGAAAATTCATGATTAATCTTCCTCTACCTCTATAACTATTTATGACTAAATGAGATTCTATTCCTTTTGATTTGAGTAGTTTATTAACTAAAATAACTAACTCTAAATTAGAACCTATTTTGGTTCTTAAAATTCCAGAATTAAAATTTGAGATTTTATCAATAATTTTAGAATTATCTGTCTTGTAAATTTTTCTCACATATTCTATCACATTTTTATATGTTTCTAATTGAGAAGATCCATTCTGAATTTTTAAAGCAATCTCATTAAAATTGGCTCCTCTTAAATTCGTTTCTATTTTCTTTGTAAAAACAGATCGAAATGAAGTCCACGTTGGAGAAGAAAAAATAGTACCATGCCAATCTTGCTCCGCTGTATATTGAAATCCTATTGACTCTTTAAAATCTCTAATATTATATACTTTATTGAATTTCTTAACACTTGGAACATTTTCAATTTCCCAAGATTTGTTTGCCTTTCTGTTTCCATATTTCTCATTCAGCTTTTGACCAATCAAATAAATTCGATAATCAAAATCTGTATGCATTCTAATATCTAGTTTTGATACTAAAGTTGGATAATCATTCTGAAAATTCCACGGTGTCGCATATAAATCTGCTGTACGTACATCTTCCGTTTCATATTCTATTATAGAGCCCACCTTAATATTTGGAATTGCATAAACTATTCTCCTTGTGTTTTCATCTACTGTTTCCTCTACAATATCAGCCTTATTAAGTTTAGAAATAATTATTTCATTATTAATCTTATT
The DNA here is from genome assembly GCF_030324345.1 of Empedobacter sp. R750. Lineage (NCBI taxonomy): Bacteria > Pseudomonadati > Bacteroidota > Flavobacteriia > Flavobacteriales > Weeksellaceae > Empedobacter > Empedobacter sp. R750. The sequence continues at coordinate 24,331 of NZ_JACAGF010000003.1, forward strand.
ATAAACCTGAACTTTATTAATCTTTGGACGATTATATTTATTATTAGGATTATAAGTGAATTCTAGAATATTTCCTTCAATAGCATCTTGTTTTAAAATCTTTTTTCGAATATGTTGTTTTATAACATATCCATAATTTTTCATTTGTAATTCTCCGTATTCTGAAAGAATAACAGCTGAAGCATCTGACTCAAATGGAACATTTGTGTAGTTATATTCTTCTTCGGATATATTTCCGAATTCAAATTTAGTTGATTGGGCTAAACTTAATTGAACCAATAAAAAACTAAAAATAAAATAAATATTAAATTTCATACATAGTGTTATTGTATAAATATAAAAAACAAATCCCGCACTGAGAAATTCAGTGCGGGATTTTGGTTTATTTCTTTTTCATTAAAACTTCTTTCAGAGATTCTGTTTTTATTTTCTCAAAAAACTGTTTCAATTCATTGTATTTATCCGCTTCATAAACACCTTCTGGCAATAAAAATTGAATCGCTAACGTGAATTGTCCATCTTTTACTTTAGCTTCTTGATAATATTCTAAACCAAGTTCAGTTTTGTGATGTGCTTTGTATTTTTCATCAATTATCACTTCGTAACCTTCTGGAATCTTAGATTTAACCTGAATATTAAACAAATAAGGATAATTAAATTCTATTTTGCGTTGACGATTAGTATCTTCAAAAGTATATTGTTTTAGAAATTCGCGCAAAGGATTAATAAATGTATAAAATGGAGCATTCGGAATTACAGTTTTTGCTTTATAGTTTTTAACGTAAGAATCAGTATCAAAAATCGTTTTATCATTAATTTCTTCGTCCAAACGTATATCTAAAGATTCAGTCAAATATCTATTCAAAACATTTTTTTCGTCTACATCATCATCATAAAAATAACCATTGAATTTGTCTTTACGATTGAGAACTAAATTTCCATTACTCAAAAAATCATACTTTAATGATGATTCGTAATAAGACAATTTTTGATTCAACTTTACAAACGAAGCATCACCTTTTTTGATGACAATTCCATGATAATTAAACACATCTAAAGGTCCAAATTCAATTTGCTCTTTGTTTAATTTTGAAGCATCCAAAATAATATTTGAAGCGCCATTATTCAATTTCACAACCGTCAAAACAGAATTGAATTGATTGACAATTGGATAAGAAAACAAAATTTGTCCATGATGACGACTACTAAACATAACCATCGAAGTTTCGAAACCTTTGGCTGTTAAAATTTCATTCAATAAAAGATTCATATCTGCCGTAGAACCAGACTTTTCTTTCAATAAAGTTTTGTTTGAACGCGTTGGAATAATTCCATAAAATCTGTTCCATTTTACATTTGAATCAATATATTCAATCACATTTTTCAACGTTTCTACCTCATCTTTTCCATTCGGAATATTTTGCGCAACATCTCTGATTGCAGAAGGATTTCGATACAAATCATATTGTGCATTTATATCTTGAATCAAATCTCTCCACGCGCTCATCGTAGTTTTCTTTGCTCCATCTGTATGATAAGTAGCAGCCTGAATTTTGATACGTTCACTTTGATCTTCAGGATTATAAACGTATTTTAATTGATTATAACTTTGGATATTATGTAATAACCATTCTGTTGAACTTGATTTGCCTTTATACTTTGTATTCAAACCATCACCAATTGTAATAATCGAATAGGTACCATAAGCTTGATTATTTAATCGAAACTTGCTCGAAAGCGTTGGTATATCGTGTTGAAAATTCCATGCATCAATAGAAAAATTGTATTCACTACTTTTGATATAAGTATACTCGATAATAGAACCAACTTTTACGTTTGGAAAAGTGAAACGTTTTGCAGCATACAATTCATTTAGAGAAACATCAAAAATCTCTTTCTCATCAATCGGAGTCATTTGCTCTACTCCATTTACAATATTAATTGTAACTCCCTTAATTCCGCTTATAGATTCATTTCTATTCTTGCTGTAATAATTCAGTTGTATATTTGCTTCATCAAGTCCTTTATCAGTCAGTATTTTGATTCTTCGTTTTACAGTCAAATAATAATTAGACGAAGTTAAATCCATTTTTCCTTCTTCCGAAAGAATAACAGCATCTGCATTTTTCTCAAAAGGAACTTGAGTTAAGTTAATTTCTTGTTCCGAAATTTTTCCGAATTTTAAATCTTTCGATTGCGCATTTGTATATAATGCAATAAATAAAAAGAGTAAAGTAATTTTTAATTTCATTTCAATTTGTAATTCCTGCAAAAGTACGATACACAATAATACATAAAGAATAATCTAAATAAAATTTTCGTTACTTTTCTATCAACTCCTCCAACGCTTTTTCTAAGGTAGGATATTGAAATTCGAAACCTGTTTCTTGAATTTTAGTTGCGTCAATTCGAGAGCCTTTCAAAACCAAATCACTCATTTCACCTAACGCTAATTTCATTACAAAAGCAGGAATATTTGGCATAAAAAACGGTTTATTCATTTTTTTCGCTAACATATGATTGAAATTTGAATGATTGATATTTTCTGGTGACGAGGCATTATAACTTCCATTCATTTTTTCATCCTCGACAGCTTGCGCATAAATCTGTAACAAATCCGCATTATGTATCCAAGGCATCCATTGTTTTCCGTCACCTAGATTTGCTCCTACACCAAGTTGAATAGGCTTCTTCAATAATTTGAAACCTTCGCCGTTTTTTGACAAAACCAAAGAAGTTCTAAGACAAACCACTCTTGCACCTATTTTTTCGAACTGATAAGCAGCATTTTCCCATGCGACACAAACTTTACCTAAAAAATCAATATTCGGTTCATCAGACTCTTTGAAAATCATATTCGAAGTAATTTGTCCATAATAAGCTGTTCCAGACGCGGAGATAAAAAATTTCAAATCAATATTCAATTTTTTGACATACTCAAAAAGTAAATTCGCTGTATCAACTCTACTCGAAAAAATTTCTTTTTTGTAAGAATTTGTCCATCTTTTCGCAATTAAGCTTCCAGCCAAATGAATAATTCCATCTAAATTTTCAAAAACTTTTTCATCAATTGTATCTTTATCCCAATGATAAAAAGGATGTTCAATCTCTTTTTCTCTTGTCAAAATGCGAACTTGATGTCCATTTTCAATTAAAATCTTTGTTAATTCTGAACCAATTAATCCACTTCCACCAGTCAATAGAATATTCATACTAAAATTTTTTCCTAATTTAGCTCATTCCAAAAATATAAACCAATGTTTAAAGGTAGATTTCCTTATCTAAAAAGAATGGGGGCTGATGAAGAAAAGAAGCTAAAACAAAAAATATTCGATATAGTTTTTGAAGCTGATACACCTTATGGAAAACTTTTTGACATCTCGTTATTACTTTTAATTTTATTAAGTGTAGGTTTGGTTATGTTGGAGTCTATTCCAGCAATTAATGCGAGACACCATACAGTTTTAGTATCTTTAGAATGGATTTTAACCTTTTTGTTTACTATAGAATATTTATTAAGAATCTATTGTGTTAAAAATCGTTGGCGATATATTTTTAGTTTTTATGGAGTTATTGATTTATTGTCTATTTTACCATTTTATCTTGGTTTAGTTTTACCTACAAGTAAGTACTTAGCAAGTATTCGTATTTTAAGATTGTTACGTATTTTCAGAATTTTTAATCTCACTCGATTTACACGAGGAAAAAATGTATTGATGCTAGGACTGAAAGAAAGTAAAGATAAAATCATTGTTTTCTTATCATTCGTAATATTGATTGTTGTAGTAATCGGTTCTGTCATGTATATGGTTGAACACGATCATCCCGAATCTGGTTTCACAAGCATTCCGATAAGTATTTATTGGGCAATTGTTACCTTAACAACAGTAGGTTATGGAGATATTTCACCTGTTACAGGTTTAGGTCAATTCCTAGCGTCTGTTGTTATGATTATAGGTTATGGTGTAATTGCTGTACCAACAAGTATTATTACAATGGAAATGAATAAAGCTTCCAGAACAAAAGAAGATATTCCTACAAATACGCAAAGATGTCGCAACTGTGGCGATGATTATCACTTAGATGGAGCGATTTATTGCAAAACGTGTGGTCATTTACTAAATGAACCTTAAAATTTATCCAAATTAATAAATCGGTTGTTGTCAATATGATTGACATATTCGTAATTTTTAGTGTAATTAATTGACATATTCAATTCGTAACCAACTAACATCAAAATCACATTGATGTACACAAAAATCATCATAATCATCACTAATCCAAGCGATCCATACAACAAATCGATGTTGGTAAAATAGCTCAAATACGTGTTAAAACCAATAACTGTCAATAAGAATAAAGCAGAAGTTAACAATGCTCCTGGAATTACTGTACTACGCGATTTTTTGTGATTTGGTCCGAAATAATACAACATACACATCGAAACAAAGTAGAAAATAAATACCGAAAAATAATTGATTAAATACGAAAATTGACCAAGTTTAGTCAAATATGAAACATTAGTTAAATATTTCCAAATAATTGATGTCGAATACGATAAAAACACTTGCAACACAATAAAAGCTGTAAAAAACAAGGTTAAAATAATCGAAATCATTCTCGATTTAGAATTTTTTCGTTTCACATAAACATCTTGATACGAGACATTAAATCCATTAATAATTCCTTGGATTCCGTTGGATGACATAAAAATTGTAATCAAAATCAAGAAATAATTCACTTTACGTTTTCCTTGTACAGCCGTCGTTTTATCAATATACGAAATCACTTCGTTACTCACATGTTTAGGTAAAAGTTGGGGAAGAAGTTGCGTAAACAGTAAGTTTTTTATCTCTTGGTAATAAGCCAAATGCGGTAAAACACTGAACAAAAAAAGCAAAAATGGAAACATACTAAAAAATAAAATCCACGAAACTGCCGCCGAACGCAACGGAAAATTACCTTTCATGACGCGAATCCAAAAAACTTTCAAGAAATCATATACCGTGATGCCCGTATTTTTGTTCATCAATTTTGTTTTCGACCAATCTCGAAAATAATTTATTCCTGTATATGTTTTAAAATCTTGTAGAATGCGCATATTTTTGTCTCAATAAATAATTTTGAATGAATATTACGACCATTTGTATCGGTAAAACAGACGAAAAAGCCATCGAAATGCTATTACAAAAGTATGAAAATCGATTGCCTTCGCACATTAATTATCAAAGAATTGAAATTCCTGACATCAAAAATCGTAAAAATTTGTCCGAAATTCAACAAAAACAAAAAGAAGCTGAGCAAATTTTGAGTAAAATCATCAATACAGATTTTGTGATCATTTTGGATGAAAAAGGGAAACAGCCTACTTCGAAGCAATTTGCAGATGATATTCAGAATTACATGAATCAATCTGTCAAAAATCTTGTCTTTGTGATTGGTGGCCCTTATGGTTTTGACGAATCTGTTTATAATCGAGGAAATAAAAAAATGTCTTTATCCAATATGACATTTACGCATCAAATGGTTCGCTTATTTTTAACAGAGCAAATTTACCGAGGATTTAGTATATTGCAGGGTAAACCTTATCATCATGAATAACACCTCTCCGTTTGAAGAATTTGTTCCAAAGCAAGAAAATAAACTAAGTTTTGGCATTGGAAAAGCACTTTTGTATAGCGCAATTGCGGTGATCATCATGCAATTTGCAGGCGGAATTGTTTCTGCTCCAGCACTTTTTTACAAACCGCTTAATCACGTTCTTTTACCATTAGGATTTTTAACAGGAACGGTTTGTGCGATTGTTATTTTATTGATGTTGACACAAACTAAATTTGCATTGATTTTAAAAGATATCAAACATTCTTTTACACCAATTCAACTCATTTTATCAATAGCTTGTTGGTTATTTCTTTTACCTTTAGCCGAGATCGCGACGAGTTTAATTCCGACAACTGGACCTTTAGAAGAAATCTATAAAATCTTTCAAGCTTCTTTTGAAATGATGTTAGATTACAAAATCGCTGGATTTATTATGATTTGTATTTTGGCTCCAATTTTCGAAGAAATTATTTTTAGAGGAATAATCTTGAAAGGAATGCTAAATTTCAATGTAAATCCAACCACTGCAATCTTAATCAATGGATTTATTTTTGGATGTGCACACATGAATCCTTGGCAATTTATAGGCGCTGGACTTTTAGGAATCATTTTTGGAATAGTTTATTATCGTACTAAATCGTTGTTTTTGCCTATGTTACTACATTTCCTAAACAACACACTTTCTTACTCGTTAATGCTAATGCAAGGCGATATGGAAGGCGAAGTTTTTGCACAAAGAGATTATTTATTAATTGGAGGAATGACACTTATCGGAATTTTATCTGTCTATTTATTAATCAAAAAAACAGAACAAAAAACAATATAAATGGAATTAATTTTTGCCACACATAACAACAATAAAGTAAAAGAAGTTACAAAAATGTTACCTTCTTACCTATCGATGAAATCGTTGACTGATATTAATTTCTTTGATGAAATTGAAGAAACTGGAACAACTTTCGAAGAAAATGCACAACTGAAAGCGAAAACTATTTTCGATAAAACTGGAAAAAATATCTTTGCAGATGATTCTGGATTAGTGATAGAAGCGTTAGATGGCGCTCCTGGTGTATATTCTGCTCGATATGCTGGTACAGGAAAAGACGAAGATAATATTGCAAAAGCGTTGAAAGAATTGGAAGGAAAAACGAATCGAAAAGCGTATTTTATTTCTATTTTCTGTTTAATTTTGGATGGAAAGGAATATTTTTTCGAGGGTCGAGTAAACGGAACTATTGCAACTGAAATTATGGGAGACAATGGTTTTGGCTACGATCCGATTTTTATTCCTGATGGTTTTTCAAAATCTTTTGCGCAAATGTCTCCTGAAGAAAAAAATGCAATTAGCCACCGAGGAAAAGCTGTCGAAAAATTAAACGATTTTTTAACTAATCTAAACGTAAATTGAGTTTACAACTAACAATATTAGGATTTAATTCGGCATTACCAACGGCTTTCACGCATCCAACCGCTCAATTATTAAACATCGCAGAACGCTATTTTTTGATTGATTGCGGAGAAGGAACACAAGTACAATTGCGAAAAGCGAAGGCAAAATTCAACCGAATAAATCACATTTTTATATCGCATTTGCACGGCGATCATGTTTTTGGATTGATTGGATTAATTTCTACACTTCAATTACTTGGTCGCGATATGCCTTTGTACATCCATGGTCCGAAAGGAATTGAGGAATTTATTACGACACAATTACGTTTAACAGAATCTAATAATTCATTCGAGATTATTTTCAATGAATTACATACAAAAGAATCTGTTTTAGTTTTTGAAGATGATAAAGTTGAAGTGTATTCTATTCCGCTAAATCACCGAGTTTATACAAATGGTTATCTTTTTCGAGAAAAACCAAAACCTCGAAAATTGAACATGGATACAATTGAAGAATTTCCTGAAATTGAAATCTGCGATTATCAAAATTTGAAAAATGGAAAAGATTTTACGTTAGAATCTGGAGAAATAATTCCGAATGATTATTTAACGTTTGATGCGCAAAAATCATTAAGTTACGCGTTTTGTTCGGACACAAAATATAAACCAGATATTGTTCCAATTATAAAAGGTGTCGATTTGTTGTATCACGAATCAACATTTTTACACGAATTGAAAGATTTAGCGGTTTACACAGGGCATACAACTGCAAAAGAAGCTGGAATGATTGCGAAACAAGCCAATGTAAAAAAATTAATTTTAGGTCATTTCTCTAATCGTTATCACGATTATAAACCTTTGTTAATAGAAGCGCAAGAAGAATTCACGAATACCTCTTTACCTGAGTTGTTGAAAACAATAAAAATAGAAAGTCTCTAATCAAAATATAAAAAATCCGTTCGAATAGTCGACTGCAAAAGAAGCTGGAATGATTGCGAAACAAGCCAATGTAAAGAAATTAATTTTAGGTCATTTCTCTAATCGTTATCACGATTATAAACCTTTGTTAATCGAAGCGCAAGAAGAATTTACGAATACTGTTTTACCAGAATTGTTAAAAACTATAAAAATTGAAAGTTTGTAATCAAAATATTAAAAAATCCGTTCGGTAATTCGAACGGATTTTTTTGTTTACGAAACTACTTCTATCAAACTACCTTTTTCTTCGTCTTTTGTAATTTGAAGCGCAACAGGAATTCTATCTTTTAATTCATCAACGTGAGAAATAATACCGACAATTCGATTCTCTTTTTGCAAACTCATCAACGTTTCAAACACAATATTTACAGCATCTGCATCTTGCGTTCCAAAACCTTCATCAATAAAAAAGAAGTTTTTTTCTGACTTCGCATTTGTTTGCACACTTTCTGCCAAAGCCAAAGCTAAACTCAACGAAACTTGAAAAGATTGTCCTCCAGAAAGCGTTTTCACACTACGTGAACGCCCTTCATTCAAATAATCTATAATCTCAAAATCATTGTTGTCATTCATTTGTAAACTCAATTGATTTCTCGTCATTCGATGAAATCGCACATTTGCGTTATCACATAATTGTTTCAAATAAATAGACGAAACATATTGCACAAATCCAGCTGAATTAAACAAATTTCGCATCGTTTGTAAATTCGTCGCTCGTTTTTGTAATTTTTCCAATTCAATTAACAAATCTTTCTTTTCTGCAAAAGATTTATTTAATCGCTCAATTTCAGTTTTTATTTTTGTTACAATTTCGCTCGCTTCTTTTAATTGATTTGTTACAAAAATTAATTTTTCTTCTTGAGTTTTATAAATCGTTTCATCAAAAGAAACTTCCGCTAATTTTTGCTCTAATTCTTGAATTGAACTTTTTAATGTTTCGAACAAAATTCTAAAATCTTCTAATTCTTTTCTGATTTCAGAAACATTAAACTGTTGATTTAAAACTAATTGAACTTCTTCAATATTTTGTATTTGATTTTTTTCTAATGATTTTTCTAATTGATTTTGATTAATAGCCAATTCTTCTTTCAACTCAATGATTTGTTTTTCAATCAATTCGATTGAAGTTTTTTGAGAAGCTAATTTTGGATTTAATTGATTTAAACTTTCTATAAATTGAATATAATTTTGTTCAATTTTCGCATTATTAAGTTTTAAATCATTCAAATTCTGTAGCACATTTTCTGTTGTTTTACTTTGAAAATCTTCAAAATTCAATACTTTTAAATTTGCTTGATTTTGCTTGATTTGCGAAGCTTTTTCAGTTTCTTCTAATCTAAATTTTTCTAAAGCATTTTTATATTTTTCAACAGATTGACGTTCTTTTTCTAAAGTTTCGCGAAAAGTTTCAATCTCTTTATTTTTATCCGAAATTGTTTTATCCAAAGCAATAGCTGCTTTCTTTTTTTCTTCAAACAATTCAACATTTTTTGGATCAAAATCTATCCAAACAAACAAATTCAAATGATTTTCTTGTTCAATTTTCAACTCATTCAAAACTTGATTTTCTTGTTCAATTTGTTTTTCAATAAACTGTTTTTGATCAATATTTTTTTGAACTTCATTTTGTTTTTTCTGAAGTGATTTTAACTTTTCATCAATTTGATTTAATTCATTATCTACAATTTCAAATTTCGTTGAAATATCATCAATCTCAACAATATTTGGATGCTCTAAAGCGCCACAAAGCGGACAAGATTCACCTTCGTGTAAATTATGTGCAAAATGTGCCAACTTTTGCTGAACTTCTAGTTCATTTTTCTGTTTTTCAGTTGATTTTTTAGCTAATTCAAGCTTTTCAAATTCAGAATTAAACCAATTTTCAAAACTTGAAATCTCAATATTTTTTGTTTTTAATTGAGTTTCAAAAACATTAATTTGTTGCTTTTGTTCTTCTATTTTAGATTGTTGTTTCTGAATAGATTGCTGTAAATTTTGATTCTGAACAAACCAATTTCCTACTTCCATCAAAGTCTGAGAATCTATTTTTGACTCAGCTAAAGTTTTGACTTCTTTTTCAGATGATTTGATTGAAGCTTCAATTTTTTGTTCATTTTTCTGAACCTCTTCAACTTCTCTCAAACCTTTTGCTGTTCTCACTTTTAACTTTTCTATTTCCTCTGAAAAAGTTAAAATCTGAACAATTAATTCTAAATCCGTTTCTTCTTTTCGTTTTATTGGTAAAGCTTCATAATCAGTTTTAATCGCTTCAATTTGGTTCGAAATTTCTTTGATTTGATTTTCGATTAAAGCCAATTGTTTTTGTTGATTCTCAACTGAAATTGACTTTTCTTCAATCTGATTTGAAACTTTTTTATGATTTTCTAAAAGTTGAGAAAACACATTAAAAATCAATTCATAGCGCTCTATTTCAACTTTACGTTGATCCATCTCATTTTTCTGAACTGAAACTTTTTCGAATTCAATTTTCTTTTGATTTAACGTCTCAAAATCTGATTTCAACGCTTTTAAACGTTGAAATGATTCATTCAATTGATTATATTCTTCTTGAACTTGATTGGTAACTTTTGTTTGCTCAATCAAATTATCTTCAAGCTCTTTTATTCTTTCTTCCGAAACTTCTTCAAATCCAGATAATTTTCCTTCAAATTGATTCAGATTCGTTAAGTTTTGAGAATTTAAAGCCGCAACTTTATCTTGTAAATCATAACGATGAAGTCCAAAAATTTCCTTCATCATTTGTGTTCGATCTTTAGCGCCCAACTCAATAAACTCCTTGAATTGTCCTTGCGGAATAATAATTGTTCGCTTGAAATTTTCGTAGCTCAACCCAATTATTTCCTCTGCTTTTGAATGATTAAGCGGAATCCATTCATTGTCTTTTTGCTCATAAAAAACAACTGTTGGCGATTTTACATCTTCAAAACGTTTCGAATTTCGTTTAAATTCGCGCGTTGCTCTAAATAATTTTTGTTCAAAATTATAGAAATCAAACTCGATATATGACAAATTCGATTTCAAATTCATCATATTATAAGCGCGTTTATCTTTGGAATTTAAACGCTCTGTTTCTCCATACAAAACGTACATAATCGCTTCCAAAATTGACGATTTCCCTGAACCTACATTCCCAAAAATTCCAAATAATCCTGCTTCAGTTAATTCAGAAAAGTCAATTGTTTGGCGCTCTTGGTATGAATAAAGTCCTTCTATGGTTAATTTTACTGGAATCATTTTTTAAGTTTAAGGTTTAGATTAAGGATAAGATTTCTTGATATCATAATATAACTTCAAAAAATAATCAATTTAACTATTTAAAATTTCGTTAAACAAATCCTTTATTTCGTCGTTTGGTTCTTGATTTCCATTCTTCGATTTGAAATAATCTGTAAACAATTCTTTCATATCTTTTGATTGATCTGCAAACTTATATTCAATCGTTTCAATTTCTTGATTTTTAACTTTCGGAATCAAATGAATAATTCCATCATGTGATTGATAAATCAATTTTCGTTCATCAGCTTTCAAAAAAGAATCACTTTCTAAAGTCAATTCAACCAACGCATTTTGATTTTCATTCAACCATTCTACAGCAATATTTATATCATCAAAAGTTTTTCGAATAAGTGGTTTTCCGTTCTTTAATTCAACTTTATGATAAGAAATAGTTTGATTTGGCTCAGCTTCAATAATCGAAACATATTTGGTTTGACCAGCTTCGGAAAAGCTATAACACAAAGGCGAAGAGCTATACACAACAGGCTTTATTTCCGTTCCGATATTCTTAAAACCATGCAAATGTCCCAAAGCTGTATATTGAATTTGAGGCGGAATAGCTTCGGAAAAAATCATGTCTGCATTTCCAATTTTAATCGGTTTTTCACCTTCTGGTTCCTCTAAAATTTCAGCACCTTTTTGGTTCATATACAGATGCGCCATCAACAAATTAACTCCATTTTCGTCACAATATTCATTCGCAATATTTTTCCAATTTGTCGCTAAAACTTCATTCAAAGCTTCTTCTTTATTCTCTCCAAAATATTGTTTCAAACGGATTTCGTTTGCATAAGGCGTGTGGATAATTCGAATCGGAAAATCGAAAGAATTTAATTTCAATTCAATCATTCCTTCTACAGATTTCGAAATTTTGAAATCATTTAATTCAAATTCCTGAATTTTTGCATTTGGATATCCAATCAAAATAATTCCACATTCACGTGCCAACGGATCTGGCGCATCAATCAAACTTGGAGAATCGTGATTACCAGAAATCGCTATAACAGGACGTTTTCCGTTATTCGAAAATCTTTTTAATGTTTTATAAAATAATTCTACAGCTTCTACACTTGGATTAAAATTATCAAATAAATCGCCCGCAATAAGTACCAAATCGACTTGTTGTTGATCTGCAACTTCGACAATTTCATTCATCACTAAGATTTGTTCTTCTAACCGCGAAAAACTATCTAATTTTTTGCCCAAATGCCAATCGGCTGTATGTAGAATTTTTATCATTATTCTTCCGTTTCTGGTTTATTTTTATCGTTAAATTTCTGATTAATTGCTTTCAATCGAGCTTTTCGTTCGGCTTCAGCTTCTTGCGTTTTACGCTTCTTTTGATCTAACTTTTTCTTGTGCGCTTTTTTATTTGCGTCTGTATTTCTACTCATTTCTATTTGGTTTAAAATTAATTTTTCTCCACGCCAAATGATGTCGCAAAGTTAGATTAAATGATAAAGAATTGTAAAACTTTTGTCCAACTAAATTGAAATTATTAACTTGGGTAGAAAGTAATCGAATTTATTAATTTTAAAACATTTATAATGGGAAAAGGCGATAAAAAATCGAGAAGAGGAAAAATTGTGAATGGCTCTTATGGTGTAAAACGACCGAGACATAAGTATTATTATGAGGAAGATGTGGTTGAAGAAAAACCAACCAAAAAAGCTAAAAAGTAATTTTTTTGAAGCTGAAAATCACGATTGATTTTCAGCTTTTTTATTTTATTGAATTTTTAGACATTCTAACAAAAGTCATTGAATACAAAATCAACAACCTCATTATATTTGCCGAAACAAAAATAACATGAAAGCAATTTTATTTGCCTTATTTCTATTATTGAATACTACAATTTTTGCTCAATCTCTTGAAATAAAATCACCAAATGAACTTCCTAAAAATGATCAACGTACAAAGATATTTTTGGGAGGAACGATTGATATGGGAAATTCTGAAGATTGGCAAGCGAAAGTTTCAAAAGAATTAAAAAATGAAAAAGTCATCTTGCTAAATCCTCGTCGTGATGATTGGAATACTGCTTGGAAACCTGTAAAAGAAGAGCCCGAATTTCGCAAACAAGTGGAGTGGGAATTGAATGCATTGGAAAACGCAGACTATATTATTATGTTTTTGGGAAAAGATTCTAAAAGTCCGATTAGTTTGTTGGAAATGGGATTGTATGCAAAAAGTGGAAAACTTTTGGTGATTTGTCCAGATGGTTTTTGGCGAAAAGGGAATGTTGATATTACGGCAGAAAAATATGGTGTGAAACAATTTGATTCAATAGAAAATGTGTTGGATTATTTAAAAAATATTCTAAAATAAATAATTAAAAAAGAGAGATTTAAGTTGAAACATGAAAGGTTTAACATATAATTTTATTTCTCAAAATCTTATTTTAAAAATTTATGTTTTAGCTTTGAAACCGCTTTAATAGTAAGTTTTAGAGATTATGAAACATAATGATTTGGAAATTAATCGGTTGATTGAACGATTAGAATCTTTAGGAATTTTGGTCGAAAAAATCGAGAGTTCTGGTTTTGGTAGCATGTTAAATTTTGAAATGATTTATCAACTTCCTGAACAAAATATTTCTAATGCAATCAATTTTAGACGTTTTGATATACAAGATGTTTATCTTTATTTCAAAGAAGCTGTTAACCAAAAAGGAGATTTACTTTTTATAGAATAAACGAAAAATGCTCAAGAATTTGAGCATTTTTTTATTTCAATTTTTGTAAGTCATTAACCGTATAAAACTTCATATCATTGTTCTTTACAAACTTGCAAATCTCTTCTAAGGTTTTAAATTCAGTTTCATAATTATTAGTTGCTTTTGCAACTGTTTTATGCGCATAAAAAACGACTATCTTATTGTTATCCTTTGCGTATTGCAACAACGAAATAAAATAAGGTACACTAAAATGCGCGTAACTATTATCGATTCCTAAACCAAAAAATAACGGTTTATTTTGATAATAACAGTTCTGAAAATTAGGTGCTTCGTTTCCATAAGTTGTTCCTCTTAATGTTTTAAAATGATTGAAAAGTAATTGATCCGATTCTACACTTCGATCGCCATAAGGATAAGAAAAATCGGTTACATCAAGACCTTTGTTTTTCATCAAAGTTAGCATTGGAGCGATTTCTTTATCAATAAATTCTTTTCCTCCAAATTCTTTTATATACTTTGTTGTATGAACGTGATTTAAACCATGCGCAGCAATCTCATTTCCGTTTTGTTGCAGATAAGTTAACTCACGTATTTGACTCTCCGAAAGCTTATCAAAATGCGTTACATAGAACGTTCCTTTCCAATTGTATTGTTTCAATTTTATATTCGCATTGAACCATTCGTCCACATAATCATCATCAAACGTAAGCACCACTCCTGCTCTATTTGTAGATTTTTTTGGTTCTTTTATCGCATCTTCTTCGTGTGTACAGCTATTCAACACAAAAATTGAAATTAAGCAAATAAAATAATAATTAAGTTTTAGCATTCTTTATCAGTAAGTTTTAGTACTTAAATATATCGAAAAAGTAACTGCTAAAATGAGAAATTTTTAAAATTAAGCAAATCTTAATTTTAGATCATTTTGAAGTGATTTAAAACAAAAAAACCACTCAAAATTGAGTGGTTTAGAAAATACTATAGTGTAATTTATATCTGCTGATACATAAAGTTTTCACCTAAATAAACGCGACGAACATCTTCATCATTTGCTAATTCTTCTGGCGAACCTTCTTTCAAGATTTTACCTTCGAACATAATATACGTTTTATCGGTAATTGCAAGCGTTTGCGATACATTATGATCGGTAATTAAGATTCCGATATTTTTATCTTTTAACGAACGTACAATCTTCTGAATATCCTCAACCGCAATTGGGTCAACTCCAGCAAAAGGCTCATCTAATAAGATAAAATTAGGTTCTGTTGCCAAACAACGTGCAATTTCGCAACGACGACGCTCACCTCCAGAAAGTAAATCTCCACGATTTTTACGAACATGCTCTAACGAAAACTCTTCAATCAAAGCATCTGTACGCATTTGTTGTTCTTTTTTGGAATGTTTCGTGAATTGTAAAACAGATTTGATGTTATCTTCTACAGAAAGTTTACGAAAAACAGAGGCTTCTTGCGCCAAATATCCAATACCTTTTTGCGCGCGTTTGTACATCGCATCGTTTGTGATATCTTGTTTATCTAAAAAAACTTTTCCTTGCGTAGCCTTTACTAAACCAACAATCATATAGAAAGAAGTCGTTTTACCAGCACCATTTGGTCCTAATAATCCAATAATTTCTCCTTGTTCTACTTGAAAAGACACATTTTTTACGACGTGTTTTTTACCGTAATCTTTTACTAAATTCTGACCTTTTAATACAATTCCCATATCGCTTCAAAGATAGGATTTTTGTTATTTAATCGAGTTAATAATATCATATTTTGTGATGATATGATATTTTCCGTTTTCTAATTCTATTAAAACAGCTTGATTATCCTTTGTAATTAACTTCGAAACTTCTTCAATAGATGTTCCTGCTTTAACAACTGGATAAGGTTTTCCCATAATTTCATGAACAGGTTTTTCAGCAACATTTCTATCTTCTAAAAATGCTTGAAACAAATCTGATTCATCCAAAGAACCAACAATTCCATTTACATCCATTACTGGAATTTGAGAAATTTTGAAACGACGCATACGATCAATTGCATGAGAAGCCAATTCCTCTGTACGAACCGTTACCAAAGGTTTATCGACATGCTCTTTAATCAAATCTACAGCAGTTTTGATTTCTTCGTCCAAATATCCTCTATCACGCATCCAATCATCATTAAAGATTTTTCCTACGTAACGAGAACCTGAATCGTGGAATAAAACAACAACAACATCATCTGGTCCGAATTCGTCTTTCATTTGCAATAATCCTTTGATCGCAGAACCCGAAGACATTCCGACAAACAAACCTTCTTCTAAAGCTAAACGACGCGTATAAACCGCTGCATCTTTATCAGTCACTTTTGTAAATCCATCAATGATATCAAAATCTACATTTTCAGGTAAAATATCTTCACCAATTCCTTCTGTTACATAAGAATACACTTCATTTTCGTCGAAAATTCCGGTTTCTTTATATTTTTTGAAAACTGATCCATACGTATCAACTCCCCAAATTTTAATGTTAGGATTTTTTTCTTTCAAGTATTTTCCAACACCTGAAATTGTTCCTCCAGTTCCTACTCCAACAATAAAATGCGTTACTTTTCCTTCTGTCTGTTCCCAAATTTCTGGTCCAGTTTGCTCATAATTCGCTTGTGCATTCGATGGATTATCGTACTGATTGACATACCAACCATTCGGCGTTTCTTGTGCCAAACGTTTCGAAACTGAATAATAAGAACGTGGATCATCTGGCTCAACATCTGTAGGACAAACGACAACTTTTGCTCCAACAGCGCGCAAAATATCCATTTTCTCTTTCGATTGTTTGTCTGTAATCACACAAATTAATTTGTAACCTTTGATCACAGCAGCCAAAGCTAACCCCATTCCTGTGTTACCAGAAGTACCTTCGATAATTGTACCTCCAGGAACTAAACGACCATCTTTTTCGGCATCTTCGACCATTTTCAATGCCATACGATCTTTACAAGAATGACCAGGGTTAAAATATTCAACTTTTGCTAAAACTGTACATGGTAAATCCTTTGTAATCTTATTAATTTTAACCAAAGGTGTATTCCCAATCGTTTCTAATATATTGTTTGCGTATTTCATTTTTTTCTAACTTTTAAATTAAAACATTAAATTTTATCTAAAATTAATCGCTTTTGCAGGTGTAATTTTAGATATCATATACGATGGCAAAAGTAATACAATTGCACAAACTAATAACGCTCCTGCATTCAATAAAACAATTGTGCCAAAATCTAAATAAACTGGAGCTGTTGATAAATAATAGTTTTCTGCCGGAAGTTTGATAATTCCGAAATATTTCTGAATGAATAATAATCCAAGTCCAATTGCATTTCCAGCAATTAATCCTGGCAACATAATAAATAATGCGTAATTGATGAATAATTTTCGAATTCGCCAATTTGTTGCACCAAATGCTTTTAAAATTCCGATTGAATGTGTTCGTTCTAAAATTAAAATCAATAAAACCATCACCATATTAATCACCACGACAAAAAGCATGATAAAAAGAATAATGACAATATTTTTATCGAAAATAGAAATCCAATCGTTAATCTGAGCAAAAGAAGCCGTAGCCGATTCTGCATACAAATTGTATGGAATATTTTCTTGCACACGCTTTGCAATTGGGTCAATATTTTCGACATCGTTTACAAATAATTCAAATCCACCAACAGTTGTCGAATCCCAACGATTAAGACGTTGTACATGCTTGATGTCACCAAACATAATTTGATCGTCAAAATTTTTGATGTCTGTTTTGAATAATCCAGAAATGGTAAATCGACGATAAATTGGCTTCGTATCCTCTTGAATAAAATACATCACAAACGAACTATCCACATCCAATTTCATTTCGTCCGCAATCTTTTTCGATAATAAAACCTCATCCATTATCGAATCTTTATTGATTCGTGGAAAATGTCCTTTTACCATAAATTTCTCGAAACGAACCGAATCATAATCTGTTCCAACTCCTTTGAACACAACACCACTAAAGTTTTCATCCGTTCGGATTACACCACTTTTATTAGCAATTGCTTGTACATGTTCTATTTCTGGAATTGATTTAAACTTTGGATAAAAAGCTTGATGAAGTGATAATGAATCAGAATTTAATGACGTATTACTATTGTAGTTTCTAATCGTAATATGACCATTAAAATCGGCCAACTTTTCTTTGATTGCCTTTCTTGCACCAACACCAGTCGAAATCGTCACCAAAGAAACAATCAACCCTAATGCTACCGCAATTTGACCTACTCGAATAATAATACTCGATAAGTTATTTTTAGTATTTTTACCAAGCGCAATTTTTTTTGAAAACCACCAAGAAAAACTCAAATTATATATTTTTTATAAGATTAAAACTAACTTTAGGCTTTAAATTCGCCTAAATTCAAATGATTCAAAACGAAATGAAAAACTTTGTCAAATATACATCAATTGGTTTACTTAGTTCAGTTATTTTTTTCGGCTTTTCTACTCCAATTTTAGCTCAAAATAATACATCAAAAACGATAGAAAATCATTCAACTATTCTTGTTGGAGCAGAAAATACAGCTAACTATCTTTCGAAATTAAAAGGTAAAAAAGTTGGATTAATTTCTAATCAAACAGGAATTGTAACCATTAATGGAACTACGATGCATACAGTTGATTTGTTATTAAAAAATAACATCAATGTGGTTAAACTTTATTCCCCAGAACACGGTTTTCGTGGAGATGCTGATGCTGGCGCTAAGGTAAAATCTGGTGTTGATGCTAAAACTAACTTGCCAATTATTTCGCTTTATGGTGATAATAAAAAACCAAAAGCAAATCAGATTGCTGATGTAGATGTTTTGGTTTTTGATATGCAAGATGTTGGTGCGCGTTTTTACACTTACATTTCTACTTTGCATTATGTTTTGGAGGCTGCGGCTGAAAATGGCAAGAAAGTAATTGTGTTAGACAGACCAAATCCGAACGGACATTATGTGGACGGACCTGTGATGAAAAACGAGTATAAATCCTTTGTTGGAATGCACAATGTTCCGATTGTTTATGGAATGACGATTGGCGAATATGCGCAAATGATCAACGGTGAAGGTTGGTTAGCAAATGGTATAAAAGCAGATTTGGAAATTATTTCATTGATCAATTATACCCATCAATCCAAGTACAATTTACCAGTAAAACCATCACCAAATTTACCAAATGCTCACGCGATAAATTTATATCCAAGCACCTGTTTGTTTGAAGGGACAAACGTTAACGAAGGTCGTGGAACAGATATTCAGTTTCAGGTTTATGGTTCACCATTCCTAAAAAATATGCCTTATCAATATACGCCAACTTCAAAACCTGGTGCAACAAGTCCAAAATTCAAAGATGAAGTTTGTTATGGCGAGGATTTATCGGATGTTCCGTATCAATCTTCCATCAATTTGAAATGGTTAATCAATGCGTATAAAAACAATACGAAGCAACCTTTTTGGACGATGAATGGTAAAAAATTGTGGATTGATCAACTTTCTGGAACTGATGAATTGCGCAAACAAATAGAAGCAGGTTTATCAGAAGAAGAAATAAAAGCAACTTGGCAAAAAGATTTAGAAGCTTTCAAGAAGATAAGAGCAAAATATTTGATTTATAATTAAATTAATGCAAGTTAAAAGAAGCGTTCTTCAAAAACTGTCTACAAATGAATTAAATTCTTACATCAAAGATGATTCTAGATTTGTTCCTGAAGCAATAGAAATGGCTTTCGAAATTTTAAAAAATGAACGAAATGTTCAGTTTTCTGAAATCGAAACAACTCGAATTAAAAATTTAATTTCATCTAAAATTATTTATCACGAAAAAGAAGAAAAGAAGAATTCTTTCGAGCCAAATTTAGTTGAAGATATTGAAGAAAATAATGAGGTTCCGAAACTTCATACTATAACTGAAATTGTTTTTCATTCAAGCGTATTTTTTTCTTTTATTGGAGCTGTATTATTGTATAAAAATCTAAAAAAAATTAAAGACATAATACGCTTTCATTATGTTATTTTAGCTCTTTTTAGCCTTTCGATGTTAGTTTTTGATTATTATTTATACGAATATATAGTTAATCATCAAGAAGAATTATCACATATTAAATACAAACGTTTTGGTAATTTCGGGATATTTATAACAATTCGTGGAATAGCAAATTTGATTCTTATTAGCTTGATATGGAATTACTTTTTTGGAAAAGATTTTAAGTATAGAGAATTAAAATAATAAAAAAACGGAAGTCAAATTTGACTTCCGTTTTTATGTTTTAGAATGATTATTTTTCTCCGACAACCACAGAAATAGATTCACCCAATTCTTTTACTTTTTCATATAATTTTGTAGAACCTTTTTCAAACTCTATCGAAATTTTTCCTTCACGAGCCTTTATTTCTAAAGATTCTCCTTCTCTCCAAACATAGTTTTTTCCTTCAGTCGTTGGCTTTCCAAAAGATTTCTCTATTTCATTTATTGCAGCTTTAGATTTTGGTTTATCAAAAATTGCCGAATACGAATAAACTTCGTTGCTATCGCTCACATTTATCGAAACTGTAGAATGAGTTGTTGTCCCCGATGTTTTTGTTTTCGTGACCGCAGTTGCAGTCTGGGCTTGACAAGTAAAAGCTGTTATCAAAATAGCTCCAATTAATAGTATCTTTTTCATATTTTTATTTTTTATAAAATTCTGAAAAAGATTAATTTGCGTAGGTTAATGAACGGTTAACGAAGCGTTAACACAAAAAAAGCTACAAAATAATTGTAGCTCATTTTTTACGTATTCGTATTATTTATATTTTTTGTCGCAAGAATTTTGTCTCCAAGATTTTTAATTTTATCCACAACTTCTTGATTATCGGTACTTTTTTGAATCTCCATTTTAAGCGAATTATCATTCAAAATAATTTCAAAACTTCCTCGTCCAGTCCAGATATAACCAGAGTCTTCTAAAGTTCCTTCACCAAATTCTTTCTCGATTGTTTTCTTGATAATATCTTTTATATTCGAATTAAAGGTTCCTTTCATCGAGTAATAAGACTCCGTATTATTCGCTCTCAATTGTGCAAAAACTGCAAACGTTGATAACAATAAGAACAAGCTTAAATATTTTTTCATATTAATTTATTTAGGTTTATTGATTAAATATCACAAAAAATAAATTAATAGTCGTTTATTAAATACTTAAATTAATAATTCAATGCTTTTGTAATCGTTGTTCCTAATTCTTTTATTTGCTGATAAATGCTTTCTGTATCGCTACTTTTTACAAGATTTATTTTTAACTGATAATCAGACAAGATAATTTCATAACTTCCATTTCGATTCCAAACCAAATCTCCTCCACTCAAATTTCCTTTTCCGAATTGTGTTTCAATCAACTCTTTTACCATATCATTTTGTTGCGGATGAAAAACTGCTTTGTATGTATACGACATTGGATTGTCGTTCAAGGCGTAATTCTTGGTTGTAATCAATGTATTTTTTGGTCCTGGATTGATAATAATTTCAGTTAATTCTTTCTCTAAATTCAGAAATTGCTGATAAAATGAATCATCAGAATTATTTTTCATTAGAAAAAATTCTACTTGATCTTTCTTCAACGTAATATCATAATCAGCCGTTTTCCAATCAAAATTATCTGTTTTTAACGTTGGTTCTCCAAAATATTTTTCGATACTTTTCTTAATATTTGCTCGCTTATTCAGCGTAAAAACTCCATGATACGAAAATGTATTTGCTTTGTCATTTACAACATAAAATTTCTCTGTAATCAAGCGATGTTTAAAAACGGGTTGACTGACAATTGTCGATAAATCCTTTCCTAATGCTTTCACTTTTTCATACAAAGCCTGATTATCATTGCTTTTTCCGAAGTTTATATTCACATCATTTTCTCGTACAACAATTTCATAACTTCCATTATAATTCCAAACCAAATCATTTTTGTTGACTTTTGGCGCTTTAAATTCAGACGAAATTCGATTTATAATTGCTTCTTTAGAACCCGAATCGAAAACCGCTTTGTACGTATAAGAAACTTGCGAATCGTTCTCTATAAATGATTTATTGTAATTTGTTTGAGCTGTGGCAAAAAGAGAAAATGATAAAGAAATTAAAAATAAATATTTTTTCATTTAAGGTTTATTATTAAACGATAAATATCTAAAATTTTCAGCAGAAAAACATCTTATAATTTGTTTAATATTTCAATCGTTAAGAATTCTCCTGTCATCGAATCAAAAGAGAATAAACAATTTAAACGACTATAATCATTTGCTAAACGATTTGGATCATTATTAATAATTCTTTGATAATCATTACTTTTACGAACTTGAGTTTCATCAATATTTCGATTCAAATCAAAAATATTTTGACCTTCATAAACCTTACAAATTGGATTTGGAGAAAGATAAAACTTAATCGAAACAATCATTTCATCAACAATTTTCACCGAAATTCCATGCTGTTTGTACAACACAATTTTTCCTTGAGGAATATTTTGCTCTGAAATATCAGATTCAAATTCAGTTTGAAATGATTGAAATAATTTGTCATTCATCGATTTTCCGATCAAAGAAAAATACTGATTTGGATTGGCTTGAAATAAGTTTGTCATATTTTATAGAATTGATTTCATAAAAAAACCTTTCCAAAAATAGAAAGGTTTTGATTAATTATTGATTTAAAAATCTTAGTTTTCTTTCAAATAAACTCCGTCAGCCTCAAAATTATATTGCAACTGAGGTTTTGTAATTTTCGCAATTTCTTCTTTCGATTGTCCTGCATCTTCTGCATAATGGCGCAATTTCTCAACAGAAATTTCATTTACAAAAGCTTTTCCGTGCACGACAACATTCGCTTTTTCACCATCTAAAGGCATAAAAAAACCATAATCTTTGAAACGCACAAACGACTGTTCTTCGCCTTTTCCAAGATCAACTTTCATCCAACAACCTTTCTTTTTGCAAACAGATTCTATCGTCGAAACAAACTGAACATTTTCCAAAGAATCACCACTTTTCATGTTATCGTATAACTTTCCAAGTTCGTTTTTCGTCAATGTATTTTTGATATCAAACGATTCTCCATACACTTGATACGCATATAAATCGTCTATTTTTGCCGTTCCGTTATCTAAAATTTTTGATTGAGATTTAGAAGCTTTTTCAGTTTTAACCTTGGTATCTTTTTTCGTTTGAGCATTAGTTGTCAAAGCAAAAGATGTTAAGACACAAAAAGTTAATATATATTTTTTCATATTAATTTTATTTAGTTCAAATTTAAATAATTATCCATCAATAATTTAATATTTGGATAAGAATTTTCTAATAACTCAGGAATTTCATTCTCTTTTTTCCATTCAACCGACTCAATTCCTTCTTCAGTTTGTGGCAAAGGCAATTCAACACCGTCATAAAAAACTTCGAACCAAAATGTTTCTTTGATAATATATTCTCTCAAAAAATAAATGTGAAAAGTTGGCATTAAAAATCGTTTCAACTCCAAATTTGTCAAACTACATTCTTCTTCAATTTCGCGAATTGCAGATTGTTCTCTCGATTCTCCTTTCTCCATTTTACCTTTTGGCAAATCCCATTTTCCAAGTCTAAAAATGAACAAATAATCGTCTTGCGGATTACGAACAATTCCGCCCGCAGCTTGTATATGTTTGTAATATTTTAAGAATTTCGTCCAAACATCATCAATATCTTCACTAAAAATATTGACTAAAGTTGCTGCTTTTGATGATAATAAATGAAAAGATTCATCAAATTGAGCTTCATTTTGAAACAAAATATTTTTTGCTTCTGGATTAGATTGGTTGCTGAAAGTTAACAAACTTTCATTAAAAAAAACTTTGTACATTTGAACGATTTGTTACAAATTTATAAAAAACTCACAAGGATATGAAGGTAAATACAAATAAAGTCCGTTTTGCAAAAAATCAACAAGAAGCATACACTTTTTTGTTGGATATGAAGAATTATGAGCAATTGATGCCAGAGGATACAAAATCGTTTGAAATTCACGAATCTGGAAAAGGATTTACGGTTGGTGTTGGTGCTTTACCAAAGGTTGGAATGCGTTTGAAAGAGACAGTTGAGCCATCGAAAATTGTTTTCGAATCTCCTGCACCTGCTTTTGAATATACTTTGACAATTTCTATTGATGCTGTTGATGAGAATTCGTCTGATGTTACGTTAGATTTTGATGGAAATTTCAATATGATGATCGAAATGATGGCAAAAAAACCATTGACATCTTTCATTGAAACTATTGCAGAAAATTTAGGAAAAATAGGCTAAGACTATTTTTCGATAAATAAAATTCCTAAAACTGTTAAATAAACTTTATATTTTAAAGTTATTTAGCAGTTTTTTTATCTAAATTATTTTTTATGAAACACTTTTATTCAAAAATAATTCTCCTACTCTTTTTTACTTTTACACTAAATAGTTTTTTATTTGGTCAATATATTCTGGTAGATACATCTTTATCGAAAGAAGAATTAATTGATAAATTTATTGGAACAAACACAGGTTGTATTACTATTTCTAATATTAATATTTCTGGATACAATAGATCTTATGATGAAATAAGCTATGGTTATTTTACAAAAGGAACTAGTAATTTTGATCTTTCCGAAGGAATTATTTTATCTACTGGAAAAGCAAAAGCTGCTGAAGGTCCAAATGCTACTTTACAAAGTTTTTATGGAATTAATTGGGGAGGAGATCAAGACTTAATTGATATTTTGATACAATCTAATTTACCTCATGACAAAATTTTAAATGCTACATCTCTCGAATTTGATTTTGTATCAAACCTTACAACAGATCAAATTAGTTTCGAGTACATGTTTCTTTCAGAAGAATATCGAATTGATAATTGTGATTATTCTGATGCTTTTGCCTTCTTAATCAAAAAAGCAGATAATTCTGAACCTTATCAAAACATTGCATTAATTCCAAATACAACTATTCCTGTAACAACTAAAACAATTAATGGAGCAGATAGATGTAAAAGTTTCCAAGAATATTTTGGAGGGTTTAATTCTAGGAATAGTCCAACAAATTTCAATGGACAAACAAAAGTTTTGAAAGCAAATGCACAAATTGTAGCAGGCGTAAAATACCACATAAAATTGGTAATTGCTGACCATGGAGATAGTTATGGCCTTTATGATTCTGCTGTTTTCTTGAAAGCTGGAAGTTTTGTAGGATCAAAAAGTTTAGGTTCTGATGTTGTATTATGTCCTGGAAAATCTGAAACAATAGATGCGACAACTACAAATGCTACAGCTTATAAATGGTACAAAGATGGTGTGGAAATTAGTGGTGAAACAAATGCAACATTAGTGGTAAATGAAACAGGTTATTACGAAGTAGAAATCACATTGAATACTGGTTGTTCTTTGAAAGGTCATATTAATGTTTCTGTACAAGAAGAACCGCAAATTTATCAAGATCGTTTTTCTATTTGTGATGATGATTTAGATGGAAAAACACAAATAAATTTAGACGAATATACTGATCGAATTGTAGAAGATTATTATTCTGCTCATCAAGTGAAATATTTTGATACCGAACAAGATGCTAAAGATAATATTTCTGCAGGAATAACGAATTTTGAACTAAATGGAATTCAGACATCTAAAGAAGTTTGGATTCGTGTTCAAATCGGGACTTGTGATCCAGTTATAAAAAAAATTACTTTTACATTAAATAATCTAAGTATTGCAAACATAATTCCTCCAATAGAAATTTGTGACGAGGATTTAAGTAACGATGAAGAAATTGTTTTATCCGATTATATTGATGACTTGATTACGAATATATACGGATCTCCAACTTATTATTTAAGCGAAGCTGATGCAAAAAATAGTCGAAATGCAATCAGCGCGACACAAATAATAAATTCAGATCAAACATTTTGGGTAAGATTTAAACAAAATGGTTTATGCGAAAATGTTGCTCCAATTCATTTTATTTTCAAACAATCTGGAAAATCATCAACCTTAAAAGATGTTACAATTTGCAAAGGAACAACGACTACTTTGGATGCAAGTACAGGATTTGACACTTACGAATGGTTGCATAATGGTAATAAAAATCAATCTATTACAAATGTTTCTGTTGGAACTTATTATGTAAAATTAGGATTAAATGGTTGTTTTTATACCCAAGAAGTAAAAGTTATTGAAGCCGAAGATCCAATTATTCAATCCATCGAAATTCAAGGTTCTACGGTGACTATAAAAGTTACTGGATCTACACCGCCATATCTGTATTCGTTGGATAATGGTGCTTTTCAATCTTCAAATATTTTCACAAATGTAACTTTAGGAATTCATACAGTTTATGTAAAATCTGCGGCTAATTGTACGCCTATTTCGAAAGAATTTTCGCTGATTAAACTAATCAATTTTATTTCTCCAAATGGTGATGGTAAAAATGACGTGTTGGATTATTCTCAATTAAAAAGTAAAATCAATCCGAAATTTGTCATTTATAATCGAAAAGGAAAATTATTATTTACAGGTTCTGAAGCTAATAATTATACATGGGATGGAAAACTGAATGGGCAAACACTTCCTTCTGATAGTTATTGGTATATTATCGAATGGACTGAACCAAATTCAACTCAAATCCAAAAATTTGAAGATTGGATTTTATTAAAAAGTACTTATTAATGGATAATTGGATAAATTTCCCAAAAAAGGATTTGGTGCTCGAAATTTATTTTTCGGAACAAAATATGGAAGACGAAACTTTATTATTTTGGAATGAAATTAAAATCTCTCCTGAAATATGGAAATGTAATGATGTTATTGAGGATAATTTTTGGGTCGTTGCTTTATGTGAAAATTATTTGATTTGGTACAATGATATCGAAGAAGGTTTTAATGTTTCGAGATTCAAAATTAAGGGCGAAATAATAGAATATAACGCTTCTAAAAATGAATTAGATTTAGCAATTGAAACTTTAAAAAATATAATCAATAAAAAAGGAACATCAAATTGATGTTCCTTTTTATTATTAATAGAATTTGTTATTATAAACCTCTCATTCTTAAAACTGGGTTCAAATACACTCCTCCACAAGCATCCAATTTTACTTGTAAAGCTAATCGATCTGTAGATTCGCAAGCCATTCCGCTCCCACTATCATATTTACGAGCAACATAATATGTTGTACCGCTTGAAACAATAGTTGTTAAAGGCAATGGTGTAGTTGCTGAATCTGAATTATACCATACTAAAGTAGATCCTGGTAATTGAATATCTCCCAATGTAACAACTTTATTTTTACAGAATTTATCATCAGATAATTCTGTTGGTTTAGTTGGTGTGGGATTGATAATAATTTGATCTGTAATCACACAAGAACCTGCTGTAGTTGGATCATAATTAATTTCTAATTTATATGTTCCATAACCATATAATGACAAATCAATATTTCGAGTAGTGGCAATAAGTATTGATGGGTCTGCATTGTTACCTGTTAACTTATACCACTTATATGTTGTAAATGCGTTTGGATAAAATCCGTCTGCTGACAAGAACGAAGAAGTCGTTAAATCTCTACATGCTGATACAGCTCCAAAACCATAAGTCGAGTCATCTTGAGTTTTATCAAGAAAAGTTACGTAACTTGTATTATTTCCTCCATTTGTACTATAAGTTCCAAAAACTAAAATTTGATAACTAGAATTTGCATCAATATCTTTAACAGTCAAATAATCAAAATTAGTAGGACCACTTGTTATCGTAAATTTAGCTCTAGTTCCAGCTACAGAAGATACAATAGAACGTGTCACATCACAAGCTGTTCCACTTAAATTAGCTTGTTGAGTAACTTTTAGTTCTTTTCCTGCGGCAATAGAAATTTTGTTACTTAAAGAGTTTAAAACCTCTGTTGTGATATTTGAATTTGCATTAAATGTTACACCTCTTGTTGTAATACTTTTAAAGACTAATGCTGCAGTTGTAGGTCCTAGAATTGTATTTGTAGATGCTCTAGCATCAATAAATTCTAACATAGCAGTATTAAAAGCTGTTGTGCTATTTATTGGATTAAAATAGTTAAAACTTGAAGATGAATTTGAAAACAACTTAATTATAGCATTATCTGCAGTAACTAAAAAACTTGGAGATTGACTATCAAAACTATTCGTTAAATTAACTTTCGAATTATTGATATTTAATTTACCTGAAGCAATTGGTGCTGCAGTTGCAGCAGTAATATTTGCTAAATTCATTGTAATATTTGAAGCATCAATATCTGAAGTTCCTATAAAATATAAATTATTACTTGTACTTTTATAATCATCAACTAATTTATAATAAGATTCGTCCTGAAAGTTGATACGCATTTTAAGATCTGTCCCTCTTAACTGTATTTTATGTCTTGCTGTACCATCATAAGTAGCATCGGTTTGTTTACCAGAAGTAAGAATACGATTAAATCCTGTAATTATATTATTGTTTAAATACATTGAACCTGATAAATAAATATCTTTAGATCCAATTCCTTTCAGAGACATTCCGGCAGGCGAATCATTTTCAAAAATGATATTATTGATATAAATATCATTGTTAATCGCTACTTCATTTCCTTTCGCGTTTGAATATGATTTGAAATGAGCATTATCAAATTTTGTTGGAGAACATGAAGACGTATTTGCTGTACCATTTGCATTTGTAGTCCAATTGATTGAGTTATGCCACTCATTTGTTGAAGAAGTACTTCCTATCCAATATAAATTTGTAGGAGTCGCAGGATTAATAGATGTATAACCTGTCGAATTTGTTACACTTCCTGATATATTAATGCTATAACCAGCATTCTTCGTAAAATCAATTTTTCGCACATCATAACCTTTTAAAGTTAAAACATTTGGCGTATTTGTTTCATCTGTTACAGTTGATGCGACCTTAAAATTAACATTATATGTTTGTCCATCTAAGATTGTAACCAATTGACATGTTCCTGTATTAATCGTCTGATATTTATCAATAATATTTATTCGATATCCACTATCAAAAGCAATTAAATTACCTGCGTATACTTTCAATTCATTAATATTAACTTGGTTTGCGGCTGTCGAAAAAATACCTGCACCTTCAGTTCTAAAAGTCGCATTTGGCTCTAATTCTATATAACTAGCATCAAAGACACCTGATATTGTTTGACCTATAGTACTATTCGAGTTTTTTAATATAATTTTATTATACTTCAACTTATTATCGATCGTATAATCATTAGTATCACCAGCAGCATTAAAACTTTGATATATATTAAACGTACTAGAACCAGCATTTAACGTAAACTGTCCAGCAGGGTTAGTGGTATTTACATTATTATACGTCCAATATTTTGTATTGACAATACTATTATTTAAATACAAATTCGTTTTAAAAGAAGAACCTTTTGCTATTGTTCCATTGAAATCATTAAAATTTACTGTTGCTGCATCAAATATTAATGATCCATTCTCTAAGACAAATGTATTTCTATTTGCATCTGCAAAATTATAATAAGAAAAATCTGCACCTTTTAAACTTAATGCTCCTCCACCAGTTACAACTAATCTATCTCTATTTGAAGTAGAGCCTTTTAATATTCCATTATTTAATGTAATTGTTTCAGGAGAATTAATATTTGTAGACTTAGGAACAAAATACAAGTTTCTAATACTTAGTGTAGCTCCTACTTGTAATTGTAAAGAACCTCGTATTGTAAATGCATCACTTGCTAAACTAAAAATTTCAAATGTTTTCCCTATAAAATCTGGTAAAACAGTGAAATTATGAATATCAATTACTCGATCAATATCTATTCTTCCTGAAATAGTTGAATTTGCATTAAAATATACATTATCATTTGAAGATGGTAAAGTAGCAACAGGTGATTGTACTGATCCACTAGAACTCCAGTTAGCTAAATCTGTCCATGTTTTTCCATCACCTTTTCCTCCCCAATAATAATCTACAGCAACTCCACTAGTCACATTTATATTTTTATTCAAATTTTCTAAAACTGAATTAGTAAATGTGACTACATTCTTAGAATAAATACCATTTGCAATCATATTACTGTATGCAGGTATTGAAGTTGTAGGTATATCTAAATGAGCTAAAGTATTATCTTTTGATAAATATGATTTAAACTTTGTAGTTCCTGAAGATGAAGGATTAAAATTAAGATTTGTCACCTTTACATTAGGATTTATACTTGGTGTTGTCTGTGTAGAAGTACCATAAAATCGATACTCATATCCTTTGTCAATTGTTAAATTAGTTACTAATAAATTAGCCGTATCAAAATATGTACTCGTATTTTTTATCGTTAAATCTGTAATGGTTAATTTATTATTGTTAATAATACTAGAAACTCTCGTTGAATAATTATTAGCATTATCGATGATTACTTTTGGTAAAGTTAGATCTGTTTTTTCTATAGTTAATCCATAGTAAAATGTAGATACAGACGTATTATGATTCATACTACCAGTAGGGTCATATCCTCCTCCATGAATATATATAGTTGAGTTGGTTAAATCTGATTTTGCTATACTAAAATCTACAAACCATAAAGATTCTATATTTAAAGTAGTTCCTGCTAATTTAATTCCACTGTTACTGTTTAATACTTTTAACATTCCTGCAGAATTTTCATTATTGTTAGCGTATTTCTTTAAGATAATTGATCGATTAGATAAGTCTAACGTTGTTCCATTATCTACAATAATAGACATTGCATTAAAATTATTTGCAATAGCAATGTTAGTTCCTGAATTGAAAACTAAATAAACAGCAAGTTCATTATTATTCAATATTGGATTATTCTTAAGAATTAAAGATCCAACATAACTAATATCACCTGAAGAACTACTAGAAAAACTAGCTCGAGATGATAAATTCATTACTCCATTAACAGTTAACGTTTTTGCTGATCCACCAGGAGCTGTTAATCTAAATGCAAAATCATTTGTAGTAGAATTAGATGTAAAATTATTAAAAACAATATTTGATTGACTAAAATCAACATTAAACTTTGTTGCTCCATCTGTAAAAAAAACATTATCACTAGCGCCCGGAGCTACTGTAGGTGTCCCTCCATTTACACTTCCTAAAGCCCAGTTTTGTAAAGAATTATAATTACTATTTGAGCCTTTACCTGTCCAATAAAAATCAGCTGCGAATGCTTTCGTACTAAATATACTTAGTACAAAAACAAAAAATAAATAGATTTTTTTCATATCCTATTTATTAATTTCTAACCTTAAAAACTACATTAATAAATGTCTTTTCTGTGATTGTTGGCTTAGCCGGAACAGTGTAAGTTAATTTGCCGTCAGTAGATAAATTTGGAGAAGTAAATACTGTTTCATCTATATAAGTGATAAAATAAGCTAATTGACCAACTGTGTAGGCAGTTAAAGGCGTATCTACATTTGAAGAATATTTTGGTGTGCCAAATTGATTTTTGTATTCCAAATATAAATCCACAGTATGTGCTCCGGGAGTTGTATCCAATGCAATACTTGGAGCATAAAAAACCATAGGCTTAGCTTCATTATCTGTATTCAAAACTCTATTCCATTTTGTTCCAGTCCAAAAATAAAAGCCTGGTGTTACATTATTTGGAGAAGTTCCTGTTGTCGATGTATTATATACAAACAATGATTCTGGAGCTGTAGACGTTCCTGTAATTGGTGCCAATGTCGTTGTAGATGTTAAAGCTACTCTTGGTAATAAAATTCCTTTTGTTGTAGAACTTGCATCTAAAATTGAATTCGTATCTGGCGTGAATGAAGTTGCAGAACTGATTCCAACTTGAGCAAATGAAGCTGTAGATAATAGCAAAGTTATAACACTTGCTAAAAGATAGATTTTTTTCATGGGTAAATAGATTAAAGACTGATTAATAAGCAAATGTAATTCAGTCTATTAAATCAAAAAATCACTAATTATAGTGATTTTTTGATTTAATAAATATTGACCCATAAAAAAACCAGAAGATTAACTTCTGGTTTTTTGTTATATATAATTTCAAATGATTAGCTCATTGATTTTTCGAAACGTTTACGATCTACTTCTTTTAAGTGAATTTTACGTAAACGGATGAAGTTTGGAGTTACCTCGATACATTCATCAGCTTGGATATATTCCATACATTCTTCCAAAGTCATTTCTGTTTTTGGAGCGATAGAAGATGAATCATCTTTACCAGCTGCACGAATATTATTTAATTTCTTAGCCTCAACTACGTTTACTACTAAGTCATTGTTACGAGAATGTTCTCCGATAATCATTCCTTCGTAAACTTCTTCACCTGGCTCGATAAAGAATTTTCCACGATCTTGTAATTTATCAATAGAATAAGGAGTTGATGTACCTTGATCTTTCGAAATAATTACACCTGCAGAACGACCAGCGATTGCTCCTTTGAATGGTTTGTATTCTAAGAAAGTGTGTGCCATTACAGCTTCACCAGCAGTAGAAGTTAACATTTGAGAACGTAATCCGATTAATCCACGAGATGGAATTTCGAACTCTAAGTGTTGCATTCCTTCTTTTGCTTCCATTACTAATAAATCACCTTTACGTTGAGTTACTAAGTCGATTGCTTTAGAAGAATAATCATCTGGAACATCAATTACTAATGTTTCGTAAGGCTCACATTTTACACCATCAATTTCTTTGAAGATTACTTGAGGCTGACCAACTGTCAACTCATAACCTTCGCGACG
Source organism: Empedobacter sp. R750 (assembly GCF_030324345.1). Taxonomy (NCBI): domain Bacteria; kingdom Pseudomonadati; phylum Bacteroidota; class Flavobacteriia; order Flavobacteriales; family Weeksellaceae; genus Empedobacter; species Empedobacter sp. R750. Next base: position 57,081 of record NZ_JACAGF010000003.1, read on the forward strand.
CATCGTTTCGATTAATACAGATAAGTGCATGATACCACGTCCGTAAACTAATTGTGTATTAGAATCTTCTGTTGGCTCTACACGTAAAGCTAAGTTACGCTCTAACTCATCTTCTAAACGCTCTACTAAGTGACGAGAAGTAACAAATTTACCGTCTTTACCAAAGAATGGAGAGTTGTTAATTCCGAAAGACATATTCATTGTAGGCTCATCGATGTGCATAACTGGTAATGCTTCTGGATTCTCTGGATCTGCAATTGTATCTCCAATTTGGAAACCATCGATACCAACAACAGCACAAATATCACCTGCTTTTACCTCAGTAGCTCTTACTTTACCTAAACCAGCAAATGTATATAATTCTTTGATTTTATGTTTTTTGAATGTTCCATCAGGTTTTGTTAAAGCAACCCAATCTCCTTCTTTAATAACACCACGACTTACTTTACCAACTGCAATACGTCCTAAGAATTTAGAATAATCTAAAGATGTAATTTGCATTTGTAAAGAACCTTCATAAGCTTCTGGAGCAGGAACATGTTCAAGAATACCATCCATTAATGGAGAAATATCGTCTACACGTACATTTTCTGTATTGAACCATCCTTGTTTAGATGAACCATAAAATGCAGGGAATTCCAATTGCTCTTCTGTTGCATCTAAGTTGAAGAATAATTCGAAAACTTTGTCATAAACCTCATCAGGACGACAGTTTTCTTTATCAACTTTGTTAATTACAACTAATGGTTTCAATCCTAATTCTAATGCTTTACTCAAAACGAAACGCGTTTGAGGCATTGGTCCTTCGAAAGCATCAACTAATAAGATAACCCCATCAGCCATTTTCAATACACGCTCAACTTCTCCACCGAAATCCGCGTGGCCAGGAGTGTCAATCACATTGATTTTTACACCTTTGTAATCTACCGAAGCATTTTTAGAAAAGATCGTAATCCCTCTCTCACGCTCGATATCATTGTTATCCATGATTAATTCACCAGACTCTTGGTTTTCTCTAAAAACGTTTCCGCTGTGAAGAATTTTGTCAACCAATGTAGTTTTACCGTGGTCAACGTGTGCGATAATCGCAATATTTCTAATGTTTTGCATCCTTGAAAATTATGGGTGCAAATTTACGACAAATTTATTTTTTATTACTATACTTTTGATTTTATTTAATTTTAGCAATAATTAATTTAGAAAAATTTAATATTACTGAATACTTTTTACTAAAACGTTGATTTATTTGCAGATTGATTAATGAAAAACTAGTTTTTTCATTGAAAGATTTTAATGATTTCACTTATAATTCTTCATCATAATTACAAAAAACAAAAAAAATCTGCTACACTTTTGTGTAACAGATTTTTCGTGACTCGTCTGAGGCTCGAACTCAGGACCCCGAAATTAAGAGTTTCGTGCTCTACCAACTAAGCTAACGAGCCAAAATTAATAAACACAACAAACAAAATTATCTTGATTTGCTCTGCAAAGTTCTTTCAGACCAGAGGTTTTATCGAATAAAAACAATTGTATTCTTAAATTTAACCTATAAAGCAAAATGATAATCCTACTATCTTATTTTCGGATTGAGTTTTAACTCATTCTATCTTAATCAAAATTCTAAATTTTAACGTCCATATTGTTGGTAATTATCGGTTGCATATTTCTCAAAACGCTTCAATAACGCAATATTATCTTTCTCGATTGGCGACAATTTATCCTCAACATTTGTATACAACGGCACATACCAATCTACATAATCAAAAAATTGTCGTGCGCCACGATTCGCAAACGAATAGCCATGACGCGCATAAATTGTATTGCGAATAATCTCTAAATCTAACTTATGTAGATTTTTCAATTGTTTTTCCGTCAACTTTTGCGTTGATCCATTTATCTTATAAATTTCATCCGAAGCAGCACGTTGCACATCTACAAAATACTCTTCCCCATCTGATTCGTCGTATTTTTTCTTTTTAGAATTCACCCAATCTACATTATCATATTCATCCGCATACTCTTCATCTACACCATATTTTGGCTGAATTAAAATATTTTTAGGATCATAGTTAAACATTGTTTTTTTCAAACTAAATTTTCGAGAAAGTACAGGTAAATCAGTACGTTTCGAAATCCAAGTTCCATAAATTGAATCATCTTTTTCAGAAATATTAAACTTAAAAGTTCCATCATATTTTTGATCGCCAGGTTCATTCGCCATCACATAACGTGAATTTCCTTCTTTCACCAAATCACCTTTAAATGGTCTGATGTTTCCCGCTGAAACACTATAACCTTCAACCGTATTATCATTATTTATTTTCTGAATAACAATACTAATTCGATTTCGAAGCGACCAATTATCACCTTTATCATAATCAACAGAATCTGCTTCAAAAATTCCAGACCAAAGCCCGACATCTTCTTGCGTTGGCTCGATATGAATCGATGAAATCGTGTCATTAGAATCATTATTCTTAACGGCATTTTTTTTGTCATCTTTACAACTAACAACAACAAGTGTAGTGCAAATAAGTAGTGCTAATTTTTTCATATTTTAGATTGTTTAGTTTTATAAATATAATATTCTACAAGCAATAAATTGGGCACAAATCCCAACCACGCAATTATTTGATAAACATCCATCGGTGCGGGATGAAAAAGATAAACCAAAATCACTTTCCAAGCGCGTAACGTAAGCGCAGAAAGAGCCAACGCATAACTACGAAGCATAAAATTTCGGTGAGATTGAATGTTTTTCTGTTTGATTTTAACAACTGCAATTACCGTAAAAATCCACCAAAGAATACCGAGAATCACAAAAGCTGATTGCGCTATTAATTCTCCATTTGCATAAAAACCAATGTAAATTCCGCTCGGCGCAGCCAATAAAACAGTGATATAAAAATAAAATTTACCGAAAAGTCGATGTATTTTTCTGATTTGTTGATTGGTAATTTTAATGAATTGAACAATTCCAAAAAACAATGTAAATATTGCTGAATAAACGTGAATGTAAAAAATGGTTAAATAACTTGGAATTGTTGTCACCTCATCTTGTTTGATGGCTAAAAATGAAACATCCGACGAAATCGGAATATAACGCAACGTGATTTGCAGCATTAATTCGAAGAAATAAAGCCAAACAAGGAAAAGTAGTATTTTCCACCACGAGGTATTTTTTATAGCAGTTGTAAGTTTCAGATTTGGTTGATTTTGAATCTAAAAATACACTTTTTATTGATGATTCGCAATCACTATTTATAATGAAAAAATCCTTCAGAAATTCTGAAGGATTTTATATTTATTGTTTGATTTGAGCAGTTTCCTGCTTCGCTTTTTCTTCTTCTAACGATTTCTGATATTCACCGAATTCGTCATCCGTTTCGTTTAAATCTTCTTTGTGATATTTCCCCACTTCAACCTCAAACGTATCCGCTGGACCGGTAATTTTGATCGGAATTCCGATAATCCCAAACGGAGGCAAACCAAGTCGCATACCCAGATTCATATAACCATCTAAAGTCACTTGACCTTCGATTCGTGGACGGAAACCTGCAATTTTGAATTTCGTACGGTTTATCGTAATTACATTATTTTCAATCTTCGTTTTGAATGTCACTTTCTTCACATTCGCATCATGCAACGCATCAGTCGAAGTTTTTTCTGCAACAGAATTGAATACTTTAAATCCTAAAAATTTAATTTCTTCTAACGTAAAATTCCCTCCACCTTTTATGGTTTTCAATTTTGGGAACATATCTGCGCCCAAATCACCTTCGAGCTGATAATCCATCGAAACTTTTCCATGCGCTTTTTCCGCTGCACTTGCCAATTCTCTAAACAACGTAATTTCGTGATAAGCACGCTGAATATCGAAGTTATTGGCTTTTACAGTAAAATTAAATTTCGCTTTTTTCGCATTTGTTGGCACATAATTTCCGTTCATTGTAAATTCAGAACCAATCAAATTAAACTTCGTATTTTGAAGTTCAAGATTCCCTTGTTTCAAACCTAAATCTCCTTCGAAATTTTGCAACGTAATATCTTTAAATAAAACTTCTTTTGCTTGACCTTTTATCGACAATTCTACATTTTTTGGCAACAAAACCACACCTTCTTCCGCAGCAACCGAATTAGTCGCTGTCGATTCGGTATTAAATGCCATAAAATCATCAATATTGACACGATTTGTTTTGAAATTAATAGTTCCTTTTAATGTTTCATTATCTTTTAACGCATAATTGATGTAATTCGAAACATCTCCATCAAATACAAAAACATTCTTTTTATAACGCGCTTTTACATCTTTAAAAGTCAAATGACTTCCTTCAAATCGGAAATCTCCTTGTTTGATAACAAATTTACTTGGAAAGAATTTTGTATTAATATTAATGTTCTGGATTTTCACAAAACCTTTGTTTTGAAAACTCTCCAAAGGCGCTCCATTATTCCCTTTTACACCAAAATTAGTTTCAATCAACCCATCAACATCTAAACCTTCGATTGGAAATAATTTGTAAATATTAGCTAAATTCAATTCACCTTTTGAATGAATTCGATAATCTAAATTATTTAAATTTTTCAGATTTGCATTCACCATAAATGGTTTTCTTGCCAATGTAAATTTGATTGGTAAAACATCTATTGATAAATCGTTAAACGAACCTCTACCTGATTTTATATGCGTTTCTACCGTAATATTTTCTAAAGGCAAATTCGGATATTCGTGTAATTTTATGTAACCATTTTTCAGAATAACGACCGTATTAGAAACTGGAACTTTTTTACGTTTTGGCTCATACGTTCCGTTTGCTTTCATTTTTACAAACAAATCGCCTCGCATATCAATATTCTTTATTGGATAAATTTTGTAGATATCCTCTAAATGAATTTTAGCACCAAAATCTGCATTAATCGGAAAATTATTCAGATTTTTCAATTCTAATCGTCCAATCATATAATTATCCATCGCTTTTGCATCAATTTTATGAACCAATACAGACGTATTTTTGATATTTCCATCTGTATTTTTCATCGTCAAATCCAAATTAATATGATCCAAAGCAGCGGGCATTTCATTCATTTTGAAATAACCATTTTCAAGATTAGCTTTTAGATAAAATGTTGGAATTTTTTGCAAAGGATTTTTTGCATTCTGAACGATAGAACCTTTCCAACTTCCTTCCATATCAAGAATTCCTTTTGCATCAAATTGGTTGAAACCTGTTGCATTTTTCAAAGCTTCCAAATCAATACTCGATTCGATAACTCCTTCCGAAAACATTGTTTTTCCAGCCCAATACGTGAAATTAGTTTTAGTTGTTCCATCTAACAATTTGAAATCAAGATTCTCGACTTTGACACGCATTTTATCAGGATCCAACGCTTGCAAATCAATTGTAGAAACAAGATTTATATTTTTGATTGGAGAAGATGATTTCTTATAATTCATCCATCCATCATCAATTTTTGCATCAATATGAATATCTGGATTCTGATTTGTTGTCGCATTCATAATACCTTTCATCGTAAAAAGAATCGTAGAAGAACCTTTCAATTCCACGTCTTTTGCCCATTCTTGGTACGCTTCTGGAATAATCGCAGGAATATATTGCAGATCATTTTTCTCTGATGAAATCGTCAAATCAAAAACTTTGCTTTCATTTGGCATCAACAAAGAACCTTTCAACGAAAAAGGAAATTGACCTAATTCGAGGTTATTTTCAGTAAAATAAAAGGATAAATTATTTAAATCAATTTTCGAATTAATCTTTCCTTTTAAAGGTAAATTCTTAACATATTTCTCTTCATCAAAACTAAAATTGACATTTTTGATATCCGTTTTTGCATTTAATGTTAATTGATTTTCTGTAAAATCTATCAGTCCATCGTAATCAAATTGATCTAATTTTAGATAAGTTTTAGATGATTTATCGTCATATAAAAAGTTAGAATTCGCGATTTTAAAATTATTCAACGCTAATCCTACACTTGAGTCTTCTTCTTTTTCAACCTCATCAGAAGACTGCATAATATCAAAATTATTACGACCTAAACTATCTATTTTCAGATTGATCGTTGCATCTGTAATAAATAATTCATTGAAAATTATTTTATCATCAAACAACGTTTTGACATCTACACCAAGTGCAATTTCTTTCGCAGAGATTAAATTTTCGGTTTGATAAGGCGTAGAACCTTTGATGGAAGAATCCGTTAAAGTAACTGTTAGCTTAGGAAAATGATTGAAAAACGAAATATCCAAATCCTTAAATTCAATTTCCGTTTTTACATAATTTTCGGCAACGCTTTTTATGCCTTCATTAATTTGATCCTTAAAAAAATAAGGCGAAACATATAAAACCAATGCAATTCCACCCAAAGAAAATCCAGTAATTTTGACTACTTTCATTAATTTTGAGAGAACTGTTTTTTTCTTCTTCATAATCATAAAATCGGTTGAACAAAGTAACTGAGAATAGAAGTTAATCGGAAACAATACGATATTTATTTACCGCAACATTTATCATGTTCACCTCAATTATTTTGCATAAAAAAAGCCAAACATTTCTGCTTGGCTTCTTGTGAC
>NZ_JACAGF010000003.1:63775-170185 GCF_030324345.1 Empedobacter sp. R750
CTGGCTGGGGCTCGAACCCAGGACCCCAACATTAAAAGTGTTGTGCTCTACCAACTGAGCTACCAGGTCTCCGTTTTGGAGTGTTATTGTTTTTAGACTTCTCAATAACTAGAAGTTTGTGACCTGGCTGGGGCTCGAACCCAGGACCCCAACATTAAAAGTGTTGTGCTCTACCAACTGAGCTACCAGGTCTCCGTTTTTTCGGACTGCAAATATACGATTATATCTGAGTTTACAAAACGAAAGACGTTTTTATTTTTCTTATATAAAAAAGAACGTTTTGACTAAGTGACCTGGCTGGGGCTCGAACCCAGGACCCCAACATTAAAAGTGTTGTGCTCTACCAACTGAGCTACCAGGTCGGTTTCTTAAATCGAGTGCAAATATAGGGCGTTTAATACTAATTTAACAAACGTTTTGTGAAGTTTTTTACAATTTATTAATTAATCATTTCGGTTTTAAGAACTTAAATTTAGATAAATTTTTAGTTTTTTTTTGAAAGATAGAATTTCGAGTAAGAAAACTGAAAAAATAAGCCATAGAAACATCATTTTATACATTTGATAAATGATTTATATACTATATTTGTCAACCAGCAAATCTAAATCTATGTGAACCGAAATTATTTTCGGAACGCTATTTAAAGATTGAAATTTTAGAATGAAGAAGAATATACTATATATTATTATTGCTTTGTTTTCGGTGGTGTCGTGTAAAAAATCTGATAATCCAGAGGCAGACGTACCCGATTCTGAATATGCAAACAATTGTAATCAAGAAACAAAAGATGCACATTTATCTAATTTTGCATTGAAAGAGTTAAAGGAATTGATAAAAGATCAACCACAGATTATTCATCAAAAATTGAATGATCGTTGTTTCAAAGTTTCTAAACTTGGAAAAAATTTATACATTCAAAATTCTGATCGTTTAGATTCTTTGAAAATCAAAAAAAATAATCAAGGAACGATGTTTTTGAATAAAATAACAGCAATACAGGTTTCGCAAGAGATTGTTTACAAATTAACGTATTCTTTTCCGATTAAATTCTTGAATCAATATAGAGCAGAAATCAAAAAAGATGCGCCAAAATCTAAATATCATCATTCAAATTCTATTGTTACCAACGAAGATTATCAGGTAACATATAATGTAGAGCGTTATGATGCAAGACGTTTGGAAAATACGTATTCGTATCAAATTGATACGTTTGATGGATATGCGAGATTAACTATTTTTTATTCAGAAGACTTACCAGTAGACTAATCATGATTATTTCTTTAGTAGGATATATGGGTAGCGGAAAATCGACTACCGGAAAAGATTTAGCCAAAGCACTTGGTTTCGAATTTATCGATCTTGATGATTTTATCGAAAATAAATATCAAGCAAAAATTAGTGAGATTTTTGAAAAAGAAGGCGAATTAGGTTTTCGAAAAAAAGAAAGAGAAGCCTTAAAAGAAGTTTTGACTTCAACAAATATTGTGCTTTCTTTAGGCGGTGGAACTCCTGTTTATTACGATAATATGGATGAGATTGCCAACAATTCAATTTCAATTTTCATGCGTGTGCAATTACCGCAATTGGTCAAACGATTGGAAAATAAAAAAGAAACTCGACCTTTGATTGCTCATCTTTCTGATGAAGAAATGATGGAGTTTATTGCGAAACATTTGTTTGAGCGCAATCAGTTTTATGAAAAGGCAAAATATACAATCAGTATTTCAAACCAAAGTACATTAGAAATTTTGGACGAAATTATGAAACATCTTAAAAAGGAGAAGATTTGGAATTAATCCAAATCTTCTCCTTTTATAATGATACCTTCTGCATCTTCTCCACCTTCTTCTAAATAATCATCCAAATCTCGCCGATCTTTTTTCGTTGGTCGACCTTCACCTCTTTCACGATAATAATCTTGCGAAAGCTTTCGAAGCTCTAAAACTTCATATTCTTCTTTTGGCGTTGTATCCACAATATGCAAGGTTAACAATTTAGCTCCAATTCTATTATTTGGCACTTGCAATACTTTAAAAGATAAATTAATTTGATCTTTTCTCACCTCAATCGCATCACCCGGAATTATATCTCGCGACGCTTTTGCTACATCTCCATTCACTTTTACACGATTCTTTTTTACCGCATCAGCCGCTAAAGATCTCGTTTTATAATATCTAACACTCCAAAGAAATTTATCTAATCTCATTTAAAACTGAATATTTGTTAGGTTAAACTAATATTTTTTCTAAATTCGCAATATAAATCGAAATAACATGATAAAGAAATTCTTCGTTACTTTAATTGCATGTTCTGCTGTTTTAGTAGGATGTAATAATGATGATGATAACGGTGTAAGTAAAGAAACTAAAATTCCAGTTGAAGAACGTAATGCATTAGATGATGAGGCTATTCAACAATACATGGAAGATTTCTATTTCAATCCTAAAAATGGAAAACTTACAAAGTTTGATGACGTAAAAGATAATGAGGACGATAAATATCCTTCTTTAAAATCTTTAGCAAAACAAGATAACTTAGGAATTTGGTATGCCGAAAACCCTAATCATAAAGGAACTGGAGAAACTATTCTTTCTAATGATAGTACATCTATTTATATTTCTTATAATATTGGAACTTTTTTAGCGACTAATAGTACAGATTATAAAAGAAAATATGGATCTATATCTACAGGAGGAACGCCAAATTCTGGTGATGGATCGGCTGTGAAAGATCCTAGTTTTTATTATTTTATCCCAACTGAAACAGAAGCTAAAAATGGAGTAAAAAGAGAACATTTAGAATTAAAGAATTTTATAGAAGGATTAAAACATTTCAAAACAACAAACCGTTCTACAAATGATTTATACAACTTTCAAGGTGTAATTATATTACCTTCTCGTTTAGCTTACGGTAGAAACAAAGTATATTCTTCGGGCATAGGAATTTCTGACCAATTAAGCGCATATAGAGACATAAGTTATATTTTCAATTTCGAATTACCTAAAATCGAGAAAAGAACAACAAAATAATTATCTTCAAAACAAGATAATCTTACAAAAACCATCTACATTGATGGTTTTTTTTTATCTTTAAATTTCAAAATGTATTAGAATTAAACCTAAAAAATGAGTATTATAAAATCTATTATCGATAACGATTTCTATAAATTCACCATGCAATTTGGCGTTACAAAATTGTATCCAGATGTAATGGCTCGCTATAAATTCATCAACCGTGGTGAACACCAATTTCCTGAAGGTTTTGCAGATGAATTGCAAAAAGAAATCAACGCAATGGCTTCTCTTGCTTTAACCAAAGACGAAAAAAACTTTTTCACAACGAATTGCCCTTATTTAAGTCCTGCTTATTTAGACTTTTTGCAAGGTTATCGCTATGATCCAAATGAAGTGAAAATCACCCAAAACGGAACTGATGTAGAAGTTCACGTAGAAGGATATTGGTATCGTACAATTCTGTGGGAAGTTCCAATCTTGTGTTTGATTAGTGAAATTTTCTATAAATTGACAAATGCACAACGCATTTCGAACGAAGAAATCACAAAACGTACAAGCGATAAAGTTGATTTATACAATCGTCTTGGCGTTACAGTTGCGGAATTTGGTACTCGTCGTCGTCACAGTTACGAAGTTCATGATGTAGTGATGAAAGAATTAACAAATCATAAAGGAAAAAGTTTTGTTGGAACTTCTAATGTTCACTTTGCACATAAATATGGCGTAAAACCAATTGGAACTCATGCTCACGAATGGTTTATGTTTCATGGTGCTCGTTACGGATTCAAAATTGCGAATTCAATCAGCTTAGATCGTTGGGTAAAAGTTTATTATGGCGATTTAGGAATTGCTTTGACAGATACGTATACGTCGGATGTTTTCTTTGGACAATTTGATAAAAAATTATCTAAATTATTTGATGGAGTTCGTCATGATTCTGGAGATCCAATTGAATTTGGAGAAAAAACAATTGCGCATTACGAAAAAATGGGCATCAATCCTTTATTCAAAACGATTATTTTCTCGGATGGATTAAATTCAGAAAAAGTGGAAATGATTACAAAAGCTTTCAAAGGAAGAATTGGATTATCATTTGGAATTGGAACCAACTTAACAAACGACACTGATTTAAAACCAATGAATATTGTAATGAAATTAACAGAAATTTCTTCGATAGATATAAAATGGACAGGCGTTGTAAAACTTTCGGACGAAAAAAATAAACACACTGGAACTTCACGTATGATTGCTCTTGCTAAAGAAATGTTAGATTTAGATGACATTCCATCGCATGATGCGCCAGAAAATGATTAAGAATTTTCTTTAAAATAAAAAATGGAACTCAATATTGAGTTCCATTTTTGTTATCATTTAATATAATGAAAGATTATTTATTCATTAAATCTTCGATTTCTTCTGCTTCTAACGGAATATTTTGCATCAAGTTGAAAGGCTTTCCTTCTTTTTGAATTACATAATCATCTTCCAAACGAATTCCAAAACCTTCTGCAGGAATATAGAATCCTGGCTCGTTTGTGAAAACCATTCCAGCCACAAAATCATCAGTCAATAAACCATAATCATGTGTATCTAATCCCATGTGATGAGACGTTCCGTGCATCATGTATTTTTTGTAAGCTGGCCAAGCTGGATCTTCGTTTTGTACATCTGCTTTATCCAACAAACCTAAACCTAACAATTCAGAAGTATAAACTTTTCCTAATTCTTCGTGATATTTGTACCAATTATTTCCAGGAACTAACATTGTTTCCGCTTCTTTTTTACAACGTAAAACCGCATCATATACTTCTCGTTGACGTTTTGTATATTTTCCATTAACCGGAATTGTACGTGACATATCTGATGAATAATTTGCATATTCTGCAGCAACATCAAACAAAATCAAATCACCATCTTTACATTCTTGGTTATTTTGAATATAATGTAACACATTTGCATTATTTCCAGACGCAATAATTGGCGTGTATGCAAAACCTTTCGAACGATTACGTAAAAACTCATGAACAAACTCAGCTTCGATTTCGAATTCCCAAACACCAGGTTTTACGAAATTTAAAATACGACGAAAACCTTTTTCTGTAATATCACACGCTTGTTGAATCAAAGCAATTTCTTCCACTTCTTTTACAGAACGTAAACGTTGCAAAATAGGATTTGAACGTAAATAAGTATGTCCAGGATAATCTGCTTTCAATTGTTTTACAAAACGATCTTCGCGCGTTTCTACTTGTGGCGCTTCTGTTACGCGATAATGCTCGTTTTTATTTACATAAACATTATCCGCTTCTACCATCAATTTACGTAAAACATTTGGTAAATCTTGTAACCAAAGTACAGTTTTGATTCCAGAAACTTCTGTTGCTTGAGCTTTTGATAATTTTTCTCCTTCCCAAACTGCAATATGATCGTTCGTTTCACGAACAAATAATACTTCTTTATATTTTGGATCGTAAGCATCAGGGAAAATCAATAAAATAGATTCTTCTTGATCAACTCCAGATAAATAAAAAATATCACGATGTTGCGCAAATGGTAACGTAGAATCTGAAGAAATTGGATAAATATCGTTAGAATTGAAAATAGCAAGAGAACGAGGTTTCATTGCTTTTACAAATTTCGCTCTGTTCTTTACGAATAATTCGCTTGAAATAGGATTGTATTTTGTTGTCATAAAATTTTACATTAATTATTATGACCAAATTTAAGAAGATGTTTTTAGAAAAAAAAGGAAAACCCTCGCAGAAACGAGGGTTTTAACCTTAACCAACCTAAACCTATGAAAAAGCCATTAGCCTTTTATGTTGACAAATGTAAGCTACTTTTTTTAAACTGCAAATTTTTTTTAAAAAAAGTCAATATTTTTTTAACGTCAATATGATAAAACGATAATATTCAACAAATAAACCCTCTATAAAAATTCAATAATTATTCATTTGCGATATTCAAATAATTATTCTTATATTTGCACCTCGAATTTTAGTATAAATAATAACTTAAAAGAAGTTAAAAATGACACATTACGAAACTGTTTTCATTTTGACTCCCGTTCTATCTGATTCTCAGGTAGAGGAAGCAGTTAATAAATTCAATGACTTTGTTACTGCTAACGGTGGTGAAATCGTAGCAAAAGAGAACTGGGGCTTAAAAAAATTAGCTTACCCAATTCAAAACAAAAGAAATGGATTCTACCACTTAGTAGAATTTAAATCAGACAATAACGAGTTAGTTTCTCAATTAGAAGTTGCTTACAAACGTGATGAGCGTGTAATCCGTTTCTTAACTGTGAAATTAGACAAACACGGTATGGACTGGGCAGAAAAACGTAGAACAAAATTAAAGTCTAACTCTAACAAATAAGCAAAGCTATGGCAATTGACGATTTAGCAAAAAAAGCAGCTGGAGGTAGCGAATCAGAAATCCGTTATTTATCTCCTTTAGATATCGAAACACAATCAAACTCAAAATATTGTCGTTTCAAAAAATTTGGAATCAAATACGTTGACTATAAAGACGCTGATTTCTTAATTCAATTCGTGAATGAGCAAGGTAAAATTTTACCTCGTCGTTACACAGGAACATCTTTAAAATACCAAAGAAAAGTTTCTAAAGCGATCAAAAGAGCTCGTCACTTAGCATTAATGCCATTTATTGGTGATCAATTAAAATAATAACCTAAATATTAAAATATCATGAACGTAATTTTAAGACAAGATGTAGAAGGTTTAGGTTTTGAATTTGAAGTTGTTTCAGTAAAACCTGGATACGCACGTAACTTCTTAATCCCTCGCGGATTAGCATCAGTTGCAACTCCAAAAAATGTACAAGAATTAAATGAAGTTTTAGACGCTCGTAAAGCTGAAGAAGCTACATTAATCTCTGCAGCGAAAGAAAAAGCGGCTAAATTAGATGGTTTAGTTGTTAAAATCGACGCTAAAGTTGGTTCTGGAGACAAATTATTTGGATCTATCAACAATGCAGATTTAGCAGAAGCTTTAGTTAAAGCTGGTGTTGAAATCGAGAAGAAAAACATTAGAATCCCTGGAAATACTATCAAACGTTTAGGAAAATACGAAGCTAAAGTTCGTTTCCACAGAGATGTTGAAGTAGATTTCGGATTTGAAATTGTACCAGATGCTGCATCTATCAAAGCTGCTGAAGAAGCTGCTAAAACTAGAGCAGAATTAGCTAAATTAGATGCTCAAAAAGCAGCTAATGCTACTAAAGAAGAAGGTTCTTTCTTCAACTATGATAACCCAATTTACGCTAACGACAAGAAAGCGAAAAAAGAGGAAGTATCTGAAGAAGTTGCTACAGAAGAAACTCCATCTACAGAAGAATAATTATTATTCAACTATATATAAAAAACCTCGCAGTTTGCGAGGTTTTTTTATGCTTTTATTTTAGATAATCTAACGTATTTACTTCTTTAAACTTTGGCGAACGTCGTAAGAAATCTTTAAAGAAAGCCGTATGTGTAGCTCCCATTAATACAAAAATACGATCGTCTTTTGTAATTGGCACATTGTTCATATTCGCAAACATCCACAAATTTCTTTCATAAAACTTTGCCGCTTGCTCCGCTCCCAATGGATAACCATTTACAGAAACAGTGGTTAATAAATCTGCATTATAATTAATCAGTGCATCCAAATAATCAGGTTGATTATTCAACCAAAATAATTCCATAACATTCATTTTATCTTCATTAATCTTATTCTTTTTCTCATTCAAAGAAAACAACTCACCATATTTTTTATATGTTATGGTATCTTGTTGATCTTTTAATGCAGAAGAAAGCAGATAGTAATAATCTTTCTGATAATCGATTCCATAAATCTGTTTCGTTCCGCTTAATCGTCCAACTTCATAAGCTAATAACTCAATCTCGGTAGGTTTTTCAAATTTCATTTTTGGATTCTTTAAATAATCTGAATAAGCCGTGGCAATTTTCTTATTCTTATACGGCTCTTGTTCAACCAAAATAATTGTTGGTTTAAAAGCTGCAATTTTATTTGCTAATTCATGTACTTGTCGAATATTCTCTTTATTATGTTCGTCAAACTCTGTCGAATTAGCATCTGTCGTATAGCCCATGTGAAAAGTCCCAACATTAAGAACTGGAATCGCATCATCAAATTTTGTTTGAAAATTATATTTTGCCTGAGCAGATAAATTAACAGAACCTAAAACGGTAATGATTGTGATAAATAAGTTTTTCATTTGAATTAATTTTTAATTATGATTCAAATTTCTGTGATTCTGAAAAAATTGACTTCTATTTATCGACTAACCCATTTGATTTATCGACGAATCACTTCACTTTTATCTAGAAAAGAATCTAATTTTACAAAAAACAAAAACAATGGAGAGTGATAAAAAAAATTTAAGTTTCTCGAAACAAAAAAGTGTACTTATACTTTTAGGGTTCTGGCTTATTTACATTCTGTTTGACTACATAACAATTGGATTAGTTAATCTAACTAACGGAAATTCATTTTTTGAAGCAATTAACTTATTTGCATCAACAATGTATATTGTTCAGTTAATTACAATTTTTATTATCTATTTTTTTATTGCTCCTTATTTTCTAAAAAATATCAATTGGAAATCGATATTATTCTCTATAATATGTTCCTTTACAACATTTATTATTGTTCGTTATTTTATTGAGCAAATTATTACAGATTTTTTGTTTCACAAAGTCAATTATTTTGAAGGAACAACGATTAGTTTTTACATTTACGACAATTTACATTATGGTTCTTTCATCGTTTTTTCGTCACTTTTTTTATGGATGACATTCCATTCAATTCATACTCTAAAACAAAATAACATTATAGAAAAAGAGAAAAAAGAAGCTGAAATTAATTTTCTTAAATCTCAAATTAATCCTCATTTTTTGTTTAATACCCTTAATAATATTTATAGTTTGGTGAGTGTAAATTCTCCTCATTCGCTGAAAGCAATCGAAAATTTGAGTGCAATTATGCGTTTTACAACCTACGAAACCAATAAAGATAAAATAGAAATTGAACGAGAAATTGATTACATCAATCAATATTTAGATTTGGAGCAGATTCGTTATGGAGAAAAATTTTATGTTGAAAAAGAATTTTTGATTGAGAATTCTAAAAAATTGATTCATCCGTATATTATTTCACCTTTAATCGAAAATGCAATAAAACATGGCGTTGTAAAAAACATTAATCATCCAATTAAAATCAATTTAAAAACCAATTCTGAATACCTTGAGATTTCCGTTTCAAATAAAATTAACCAACATCAAAAAGATGAAACTTCTGGAATTGGATTAACAAATTTGAAAAAAAGATTGAATTATTATTTCGGAAATAATTATAATTTCGAGATTAAAAACGATTATGAAACCTTTCATATTTACCTAAAAATTCCTTTAAATGACGAAAATTAAGTGTATTATTTTAGACGATGAACCTTTGGCTGTTGAATTATTAAAAAAACACGCTTCTGAAAATGAAAATTTAATTGTTTCACTTGCTACAACCGAAGTTTTTGAAGCAATTGATTTTCTCAAAAATAATAAAGTTGATCTTATTTTCACAGATATTCAAATGCCCGAATTAACAGGAATTCAATTGATGAAAATCCTTGATCATTCTCAGAAATTTATTGTTACAACTGCTTATCAAGATTATGCTTTAGAAAGTTTTAATTTTCATGTGGTTGATTATTTATTGAAACCTATTACGAAAGATCGTTTTGATTCATCAGTAAAAAAGTATGTTGATTTTTTTCAAATGACATCAACTAAAAATCAGTCAACTTATTTGTTTGTAAAAGCAGATGGAAAGCAAGTGAAAATTAATTTTTCGGACTTAATATACATTGAAGGTTTGAAAGATTATATTCGAATTCATACCAAAACTGAAAAAATATTAGTCTTAGAAACCATGAAATCTTTCGAAGAAAAATTACCAAATCATTTCAAAAGAATTCATCGTTCGTATATCATCAATCTTGATTTTTTAACTTCAATAGATGGTAATTCTGTTTATCTCAATCAGAAAATTTTACCAATTGGAGAAACATACAGAAAAGAAATGAAGGATTTTGGTTAAATGCGTTATGCGTTATGCGTTATGCGTTATGCGTTATGCAAAACAAAAAACTCCAACTTTAAAAGTTGGAGTTTTTTGTTTTTTATATATTTCTTGTTCGTTGTATCAGCAACATATCAGCCAAAACCATCGCAGCTAAACTTTCTACAATAGGAACGGCTCTTGGAACAACACAAGGATCGTGACGACCTTTTCCATGCATTTCTACCATTTCGCCATCAGCATTCAATGTCGTTTGTTCTTGCATTAATGTCGCAACTGGCTTGAAAGCAACTTTGAAATAAATATTCATTCCATTCGAAACTCCACCTTGTATTCCTCCAGAATAATTGGTCTTTGTTGTTCCGTCTTGATTGAATTGATCATTCATTTCTGAACCTTTCATTGATGTAGAAGCAAAACCTTCGCCGTATTCAAAACCTTTCACCGCATTTATCGACATCATTGCTTGCCCTAAACGCGCGTGCAATTTATCAAAAATTGGTTCACCTAAACCAACTGGCACATTTTGAATAACGCAAGTCACTTCACCTCCAATTGTATCTCCTTCTTTGCGAATTTCTTTGATACGATCAATCATTTTTTCTGCCATTTCTAGATCTGGACAACGTACTGCCGTATCTTCAATTTTAGAAAAATCTAATGTAGAATAATCATTATCCAACTTCAACTCACCCACTCCGCTTACATAAGCCGTAATAGTGATATTTGGAATCACATGTTTTGCAACAGCGCCACCTACAACCCAATTCGCCGTTTCGCGCGCAGAAGTTCTTCCTCCACCTTTATGATCGCGAACACCATATTTGGTTTCGTATGTAAAATCGGCATGAGAAGGACGAAAAACGCCTTTGATATGATCGTAATCGTGAGATTTTTGATTATCATTCGGAATAATAAACCCGATAGAAGCACCTGTTGTTTTTCCTTCAAAAATACCTGAAAGAAATTGTACTGTATCTGGTTCTTTTCGTTGTGTCACAATTGCAGATTGCCCTGGCTTACGACGATCTAATTGTGCTTGTATCCAATCAAAATCTAATTCGATTCCACTTGGAACGCCATCAATTACACCTCCAATCGCTACACCATGACTTTCGCCAAAAGTTGAAATTTTAAATAGTCTTCCGAATGTATTCACAATAGTATATGAGTTTTTGTTTTTATTTTTCGAATTGATAAATCACTGCATTAACATTCATTGTAGCTCCAACAGAAGCTAAAATAATTTTATCATTTGCGTGAAATTGATGAGGAGCTAATTCTCCTTTTTTGATTAAATCAAACATTGTAGGAACCGTTGCTACAGATGTATTTCCTAAGAATTGAACCGTCATTGGATCAATTTTTTCTGGAACAGCCACACCATATAATTTGTATAAACGCTCTATCATCGCATGATCCATTTTTGCATTTGCTTGGTGCAATAAAATTTTATCAATATCAGTAATTGATAAATTTGTTTCGTCTAACAATTCTTTTATTGCTGGTGGAACATTTTTTAATACGAATTCGTAAACTTTACGACCTTTCATATTAATTGTTTTGATTGAACCTTTATAGTCTGGATTAGCAGAACGTCCATTTGTCAAATAAGCCAATTCATCACCTGTATAACTTAAAGTTTCATGATTGATGATTCCATATTTATAGTCAGCTTCTTTTGCTTCCAAAACCACTGCTCCTGCTCCATCTGCAAAAATCATCGCAGAACGATCATGTGGATCTACAGCACGAGATAACGTATCAGAACCAATTACCAAAACTTTCTTTGCAATATTTGCTTGAATAAATTGATGTCCTAAAATCAATGATTCTATCCAACCAGGACAACCAAATGTCATATCATAAGGCTTACATTTTAGGTTTTTGATTCCTAAATTGTGTTTCACTTTTGCCGAAATTGACGGCATAATATCAATTTGATGACCAACAGGATCAATATCTCCAAAGTTGTGCCCAACGATTATATAATCTAATTCTTCTGGATTAACGCCAGATTCTTCAATTGCTTTTTTAGCTGCAAAAGTTGCGATATCAGAATTTAATAAATCATCTTCTACATATCTTCTTTCTCTGATTTCTGTAATTTCCTCAAATTTACGCGTAATTTCTTCACCAGTTTTATCCAAACGATTTCCACTTTCGTCATAAAATTCGTGGTTAACAAAATCTTCGTTCGTAACAATTCTATTTGGTAAATAGTGTCCAGAACCTGTAATTACAGAGTTTATCATATTAATATTGTTCAATTTTAATAAAAAAATAATAGCGACAAAGTTACACATTTCATTAAAATAGTCATGAAAAATATGTAATAACTCATACCGAAATTAATAAAGTATAATTAATTTAGCAGCATGAAAAAAAATCCTTCATTAATTGGTCTTTTAATCGTCTGTGGATTAGCTGCTTTGATCGTTGTTATTTATAACACTTTTTTGAGCAAAAAAGATGGGTATGTGATTGACAATCCATCAAACAAAACCTTGACAATCAAAATTAACGATAAAGATTTTACAATTGCACCGCAACAAAATGCACGAGTAGACCTGAAAAAAGGAAAAGCGCATATCGTTTATAGTTTTAATAATAAAAATGTAGATACGGTTGTAGATATTACAAGAGCAAATGGTTTTATAAATCCTACACATCAAGAATATTATACATTTACACGACCTTATGGTGTTAGAAAAAACAAAGATTCTATCTTTTTATCAAACAACATTGCAATAGATAACAAGGTTTATCACGGAATTATCGAAAAATCTTCTCAATTATACATCGAAAACTTTTACTATAACATTGATCAGGATTATCCTAAAATGTTCATAAAAAGTGGCGGAAGCGAGAAAGCAACTGATTTATCGAAAATATTTAACAAAGAAGATTTTAAACAATTTTATTTCGAGAATTACGAATAAGATTTAGATTTTATAACTTTACAAAATGGCAAATCATCAACACGATGCAGTAACTCCTTACGAAGCATCAGATCTAAATAAAAAGAAACAAGTCGAGCAAATGTTCGATAATATTTCGCCAAAATACGATTTATTAAACCGTGTTTTATCAATGGGAATCGACATTCAATGGCGAAAAGATGTTATCAAAATGGTAAAAGCTTCTCAACCAAAAACGATTTTAGATATCGCGACTGGAACAGGAGATTTGGCGATTATGATGGGTAAAAATACTGATGCAAAAATTACTGGATTAGATTTATCTAACGGAATGTTGGAAGTTGGTCGCAAAAAAGTAAAAGAAGCTGGATTAGAAAATCGTATCGAAATGGTACAAGGTGATTCGGAAAATTTACCTTTTCCTGATAACACTTTTGACTGTGTAACCGTTTCTTTTGGTGTTCGTAATTTTGAAAACTTAGAGAAAGGTTTAGCAGAAATCAACCGTGTTTTAAGACCTGGAGGAACTTTCGTTATTTTAGAATTCTCTTATCCAACGGCTTTCCCTATGAAACAATTGTACACGTTTTATTCTAAAAATATTTTACCTGCAATTGGTAAAATGGTTTCGAAAGATCAAAGTGCTTATACCTATTTACCAGATTCAGTTCGTGCTTTTCCACATGGAGAAGAAATGAAAAATATCTTGAAAAGTGTAAAATTTACACAACCTATTGATAAAAAACTTACTTTTGGTATTGCAAGCATTTATAAAAGTATAAAATAAATTTGCTTGTTATTCGTTGAAAGTCTATGAGAAAAAATCTAATCATCGCATTATCGTTAACTGTTGCAAGCATTGCAAATGCACAGTTTCGCCCTAATAATGACAGAAGCGAAAACAGAACTGAAACTGATCAGAAAAAATTTAGTTTTGGATATTTCTTGGGAACTAATATGATGAGTTACAAGATTGTTCCTAAAGCTCAAACAAATCCGTTACCAGGAACTCCTCAAACACCAGATGATGATGGGGTAAATGAACACGGTTTAGTTTATTTAGATCAAGAAAGTAAAGCTGGTTTCTCTGTTGGATTAATCGCAAAAATGCGAGTAAATGATTATATTGATTTAAAATCAGAACCAGGATTGCATTTTGCTCAACGTATTTTACATTTCAATAACTACTTGGATCCTGCTACAGGTGAAACAATAGAAGACCCTTCTAAAATAACACGCGAAGTAAAATCTACTTATATCGAAATTCCGTTGTTACTTAACTTTCACGGAGATCGTTGGTTCAATACACGTCCATACATTCAAGGAGGTTTGGGTTATCTAATGAATTTACAATCAAACGAAAACAAAGAAGACGATAACGAAACTGGAGTTTTCAGAACTACAACGAATAATTTTAACTGGCAAGCAGAAATTGGTGTTGAAATTTATTTCAAACGATTTAAACTTACACCAGCTCTAAAAGGTATGTTCTTCTTTAATAATGAAATTGTTCCTGATAAAGATGCTTCACAAAAGTATTGGACAGGAAGTTTGAATTCATTATCAACCAGAGCATTTGTTTTTTCTCTAAAATTTGAATAAAAATTTAAAGTCATAATCATAAAATAATAAAAACCATAAATAATATAATCACATGAATTTTCAATTATCGGAAGAACAATTAATGATTCAAGAAGCTGCTCGCGACTTCGCTAAAGCTGAGTTATTACCAGGAGTTATCGAACGCGACGAAACATCTACTTTCCCAACTGATGCAGTAAAAAAAATGGGAGAACTTGGATTCTTAGGTATGATGGTTGACCCAAAATACGGAGGATCTGGTTTAGATAGCGTTTCTTATGTCATTGCAATGGAAGAAATCGCTAAAGTTGATGCTTCTGCTGCTGTTGTCATGTCAGTTAACAACTCTTTGGTTTGTGCTGGTATGGAAAAATATTGTAACGAAGATCAAAAACAAAAATATCTAGTACCATTAGCTTCTGGTCAAGTAATCGGAGCTTTTTGTTTATCTGAGCCAGATGCTGGTTCTGATGCTACTTCTCAAAAAACTACTGCGGTAGATATGGGAGATCACTATTTATTAAATGGTACAAAAAACTGGATTACGAATGGTGGAACAGCTTCTACTTATTTAGTAATCGCTCAAACTGATCCAGAAAAAGGTCACAAAGGAATCAATGCTTTCATCGTAGAAAAAGGATGGGCAGGTTTCGAAATTGGACCAAAAGAGCAAAAAATGGGAATCCGTGGTTCTGACACACATTCATTATTCTTTAATGATGTAAAAGTTCCAAAAGAAAACCGTATCGGTGAAGATGGATTTGGATTTGCTTTCGCAATGAATGTCTTAAACGGAGGACGTATCGGTATTGCTTCTCAAGCATTAGGTATTGCACAAGGCGCTTATGAATTAGCATTAGATTATGCAAAAATTCGTAAAGCATTCAAAACAGAAATCATCAATCACCAAGCTGTTGCATTCAAATTAGCAGATATGGCAACTAATATTACAGCTGCTCGTATGTTATGTTTCAAAGCTGCTGTTGAGAAAGATGAAGGAAAAGATATTTCTATTTCTGGTGCAATGGCAAAACTATTTGCTTCTAAAACAGCGAACGAAGTTGCTTCGGAAGCCGTTCAAATTCATGGAGGAAATGGTTATGTTCGCGAGTATCATGTAGAGCGTATGATGCGTGATGCAAAAATTACTCAGATTTACGAAGGAACATCAGAAATTCAAAAAATTGTAATTTCGAGAGGAATTGCTAAATAATTTTAGATAAATATAATTATTTTTTATCTTTATGAGACATCTGTTAATGACAGATGTCTTTTTTTATTTATTTAATCAAAAAACAATACGTCGTATATTTGTGGCGGAAAAAATATAAAGAAGATGAAAATTTTTAGATTCGGACCAAAAGGTCAGGAGAAATCAGGTGTAATCATCGATGAGAAAAAATTTGATGTTTCAGCATCTGGAATTATTTATGATGATGATTTTTTTGGAAATACCGAAAAACAAGAAACTTTACAAAAATATATCGAGCAAAACATTAACAGTTTGCCTTTAGTTGAAGACAATGTACGTATTGGTACGCCTTTAACTCGTCCAGGAAAAATTGTTTGTGTAGGTCTTAACTTCGATGATCACGTAAAAGAAACAGGTTTGGAGCAACAAGCAGAGCCGATTATGTTTATCAAAGCAAATCAATCGTTTAACGGACCAGAAGACGGAATTATGCAACCAAATGGTTCTACAAAAATGGACTGGGAAACAGAACTTTGTATTATTATTGGTGAAAAAGCAAATAATGTAACGGAAGAAAATGCGATGAATCACGTATATGGTTATGCGTTGATTAATGATATTTCTGAGCGTGCATTCCAAACAGAGCGTGGAGGAACTTGGGACAAAGGAAAAGGATGTGATACATTTGCACCTGTAGGTCCTTTTATTGCAACAAAAGACGAAATCGAGGATGTAAATAATTTACGTGTTTGGTTAAAATTAAACGGAGAATTAATGCAAGATGGTAATACAAGTGATTTTATTTACCGCATTCCTAAATTAATTTCCTACCTATCTCAATTCATGTCTTTCTTACCTGGAGATATTATTTCTACAGGTTCTCCAGCAGGATCAGGAATGGGAAAAACACCTCAAGTTTGGTTAAAACCAGGAGATGTTATCGAGTATGGAATTGATGGTTTAGGTTCTACAACTCAAACTATTTTACCTTTCTCAAGAGGTTAAAAATAAGATATCTTACAATAAAAAAACGTGCAATTCAAAATTTGAATTGCACGTTTTTAACTTCTGTTTAGTATCATACTTAATTGATTAAACGATAAAACGTATTCTTTTTCATCCAATCAATTATTGATT
The DNA here is from genome assembly GCF_030324345.1 of Empedobacter sp. R750. Taxonomy (NCBI): domain Bacteria; kingdom Pseudomonadati; phylum Bacteroidota; class Flavobacteriia; order Flavobacteriales; family Weeksellaceae; genus Empedobacter; species Empedobacter sp. R750. The sequence continues at coordinate 80,721 of NZ_JACAGF010000003.1, forward strand.
TTAAAACAATCTATCAATTAAATAGAACGTCTAATTCGAAAAAAATATTGGATATTCAATTAATTAACGTAATTTTGCAAACGTTTTGACAACCGTCTAAATGGTACAAATCCATCAAAGTGACGAATAATTCCTAAAATCTTTTGGGAAAACAGAATCATTTTGTACATTTGCACCCCGATCGGATTGTCGGTAATTTATAAAATATTAAAAATCAAGATAGTGGACACTTTAAGTTACAAAACTTCATCAGCCAACAAAGAAACTGCTCAGAAAGAATGGGTAGTTGTGGACGCTTCTGACTTATCATTAGGTCGTTTAGCGTCAGGTGTTGCGAAGCTTATCAGAGGTAAGCACAAAACAAACTTCACTCCTCATGCAGATTGTGGAGATTATGTAATTGTTTTAAACGCTGACAAAATTCAATTAACAGGTAACAAATGGGATGACAAATTATACATTCGTCACACAGGTTACCCAGGTGGACAAAGATCTTTAACTGCGAAAGAAGTTTTTGCAAAAGATCCTGTACGCTTAATCGAAAAGTCAGTAAAAGGAATGTTACCTAAAAATAAATTAGGTAGTAAATTATTGACTAATTTACATGTATTTGTTGGTACTGAGCACAATCACGAAGCTCAACAACCAAAACAAATCGATATTAACGAATATTTATAATCTAATTCCATGGCAATAGTTCATAAAATCGGACGTAGAAAAACATCTGTTGCTCGTGTATACTTACAAGAAGGTAATGGAGAAATCTTCATTAACGGGCGCGAGTTAGCAATCTACTTCCCTACGGCAGTATTACAATACAAAGTAGAACAACCATTTTTAATCACTGGTACAAAAGAGAAATACAATGTAGATATCAAAGTATTTGGTGGTGGAATCACTGGTCAAGCTGAAGCAATTCGTTTAGCAATTTCTAGAGCTTTATGTGAAGTTGACGCAGATTTTCGTTTACAATTAAAACCAGAAGGGTTATTAACACGTGACCCACGTATGGTTGAACGTAAAAAATTCGGTCAAAAGAAAGCGCGTAAGAAATTCCAATTCTCTAAACGTTAATTTATTCAATTCATTAAAAAATCCATTTTCCGTTGGTTTAGCATCTAAACAAATAAGGCTAGAATTTTTCGACCACTTGTTTGTTGCTTGTTGAGATAACGGAACGTAAACTAAAAAAAAGAAAATGGCAAAAGTAAATGTAAAGGACTTATTAGGTGCTGGTGTGCACTTTGGTCACTTAACAAGAAAATGGAATCCGGCTATGGCTCCTTATATTTTTATGGAGAAAAACGGAATCCACATCATCGACCTTCACAAAACTGCAGTGAAATTAGATGAAGCATCTGAAGCTTTAGGAAAAATTGCTGCATCTGGACGTAAAGTTCTTTTTGTTGCAACTAAAAAACAAGCAAAAGATGTTGTAGCTAAGCATGCTGAAGAAATCAACATGCCTTATATTACAGAACGTTGGCCTGGTGGGATGTTAACTAACTTTGTTACTATCCGTAAAGCAGTTAAAAAAATGAATTCAATCGATCGTATGAAAAAAGACGGTACGTTTGAAACACTATCTAAAAAAGAAAGATTACAAGTTGATCGTCAAAGAGCATCTTTAGAGAAAAACTTAGGTTCTATCGCTGATATGACACGTTTACCATCTGCAGTATTTGTTGTAGATATTGTACGTGAGCACATCGCTATAGCTGAAGCTCAAAAATTGGGTATTCCAATCTTTGCAATGGTTGATACAAATACTGACCCTCGTCAAGTAGATTTCCCAATCCCTGCAAATGATGATGCTTCTAAATCTATCGATATCATCTTATCTACAGTAGCTGATTCTATCAAAGCTGGTTTATCTACACGTAAAGCAGAAAAAGAAAAAGCAAAAGAAGGTAAAGAAGAAGGAGCTGAAACAAAAGAAGCTTAACATTAACTTGATGATCAATTCATCGATATAATATACCTTGTAGCTCCTACACCACTTTGTGGTGTACGAGCTACTTTTATTTAAAATATTAAGAAACAAAATAAAAATATTACTATGAGCTACAAAGCAACAGCCGCTGAGGTAAGTAAATTAAGAAACGCAACTGGTGCGGGAATGATGGACTCTAAAAAAGCTTTAGAAGAAGCTGGTGGAGATTTCGATAAAGCTGTAGAAGTTTTACGTAAACAAGGACAAAAAGTAGCTGCTAAAAGAGCTGACCGTGATTCTACAGAAGGTGCAGTTATCGCTAAAGTTAACGCTGACCAAACTAAAGGTATCGTTATCGCTTTGAACTGTGAGACTGACTTCGTTGCTAAAAATGAAGCTTTCGTTGCTATGGCTAACGAAATCGCTGATTTAGCTTTAACAGTTAACTCTAAAGAAGAATTATTAGCTTTACCATTCGCAGGAATTACAGTTGGTGAAAAATTAACTGAGCAAACAGGTGTTATTGGAGAAAAAATCGAAATTGGTACTTTCCAAGCTATCGAAGGTGCTATCGTTAATTCTTACATCCACGCTGGTAACAAAATTGGTGCTGTAGTTTCTTTATCTGCTAACGTAGAAGGTGCTTCTGAAGTAGCTCGTGACGTTGCTATGCAAGTTGCTGCTATGAACCCAGTAGCATTAGATGAAACTTCTGTTGCTCAATCTGTAATTGACACTGAATTATCTATCGCTAGAGAAACTTTAGTTGCAGAAGGTAAACCAGAAAATATGATTGAAAACATCGCTCAAGGTAAATTACAAAAATTCTTCAAAGAGAATACATTAGTTCACCAAGCGTCAATCAAAGACGGAAAAACTTCTGTTCAAGATGTCGTTAAAGCTGTTAACGCTGACTTGAAAGTAACTGGATTTATCCGTTACAGCTTATAATAAGTTTATAATTTTTATTATATATCTTAAAGTGATGCTAAAATTTAGCATCACTTTTTTGTTTGGTATATATTTTGAAATGTTTGTTTTATAATTATTTATTTTTATATTTGTTAGGATTACAAGCATATGAAACACTTTATACTATTTATAACTATATTTTTATTCACCATAACATCTGCATCAGCTCAGTCGAGATTTGATCAGGACAAAGGCTCTGTTAGCATTTATCCAAATCCTGCGAGTTCTACGTTTACAATAAAATTTGATAATCCATCGAAAGCAAGTTCAGTGTCGATATACTCGATTATCGGAAATGAAGTGATGAATAAAAAATTAGATGGAAGCCAAAAAGCAAACTTTAATGTACAAAGTTTGAAAAAAGGAAAATACATTGTTCGCGTTTTTAATGAAGATGGAACAACAGAAACACAATCGTTGATTAAGAATTAAAATTATTCATATAAAACAAAAAAGCTTCTCAAAAATTTGAGAAGCTTTTTTTATGTCGTTACTCGAAAGTCTATTTCGCTTTCTTGTAATTATCTTCAACTTGTTTCCAATCCAAAACATTGTTAAACGCTTTCAAATAATCATCGCGTTTGTTTTGATATTTTAAATAATAAGCATGTTCCCAAACATCAATTCCTAAAATTGGCGTTCCTGCAACCTCTGCTCCTGGCATCAATGGATTATCTTGATTTGCTGTACTTGTAACCGCCAAACTTCCGTCCGCTTTCACAACCAACCAAGCCCAACCAGAACCAAAACGTTTAGAACCCGCTTCGTCCAATTGTTTCATCAATTCTTCTGTAGAACCAAATGTTGCATCAATCTTCGCTTTAAGATCTCCTGTAGGCGCTTTCTGCGGCGTTGGAGACATAATATCGAAATATAGCATGTGATTGTAATATCCACCAGCATTGTTGCGTAAAGCAGCATTATTCATATCCATTTTTTTCAAAATGTCTACAATATCATTCGATTTGATATTTGCTTCTTTTAGTGCTGTATTCAATTTGTTGATGTATCCTAAATAATGTTTAGAGAAATGAACTTCCATTGTTTTTGCATCAATGTATTCGTTCAATTCATCGTAACCATATTTCAAAGGTTTAATTTGGAAAGTTCCTGGGTCAGCTTTAACATCTGTAGGATTTCCAACAGGCTCTGCAGCAGCTTGCACTGTATCTTGTTTTACAACTTCTTTAGTTGTTGAGTCAGCATTTTCTTTCTTCGTTTCGCATGACTGAACAAAGAGAAGAACACCCAAAACTGACATCAAAAATATACCCTTTTTCATCTTATTCTTTTATGTAGTTTACTTATGATATTAATATTTCTACTAAAATATACTAAAACTATCGAATATAAAATTGATTTCTTTTAATTTTCTGTTAAAATGAAATAAACTAATTAAATTTGATTGACATTTTTTATAAAAGTTTAATATGTATGAAGAATATAAAATAGAAATTAAATTTACACCAAATGAAAAGGAAATTGAGGATATTTTTTCATGGACTTCATCTGATAGAGGAGAAATATGGGATTGTTATAAAAAAACAGGTCTTGTAATTGCAAAAATTAATGATAAAGTTATAGGCTACATAGCTTATAAAATAGAAATACTTGCAATTTATATTTCTTTAGCTGAAACAAAAGATTTGTATAAAAAACAAGGAGTTGCAAAATTATTAATTAGTAATTTAATTGAGGAGTTCTCAAAATTAGGATATATAGCAGTTTACTTATTTTGTTCACCTATAGAATCTCAATATATATGGAATAAGCTAGGTTTTTCTTATTACCCCGAAAATGCTTTAAAACATAACTCCAGATTATATATGAATAAAATATTTGGAAGTGTTTGTGAAATTAATCTAAAAAAAGACATTAGTTTTAATGACAATTTTATAGAAATTTGGGATTGTGAGAATCCTCAAAAAGGAAAAGAACCTAAATGGATTGTTAATTTTAATTAATAACCAATACAAAAAAATTTGTTCAACCATTTACCTTCTTTTCAAATATAAATTGGAAAATAAGAATTAAATCTGGCAATTATTTTAGGGAATGTCGCTATAAAAAATATGATAATAAACACTCATTTATGTACATAAATGAAATTAAATAACTAAAAAATCCGAAGAATAAACTTCGGATTTTCTGTTAAATAAAGAAATTAATCTCTCTTATAATTTACGACAGCTTCTATAAAAGCTTGTGCATTTTCTACTGGAATATTTGGTAAAATTCCGTGACCTAAATTGGCAATATATTTATACGGACCAAAATCGTCAATCATTTCTTTTACCATTTGCTGAATAGTTTCTGGTGGAGATAACAAGCGAGAAGGATCAAAGTTACCTTGTAACGTCTTTTTGAAACCTGTAAACTCACGCGCTAATTGTGGCGTAATTGTCCAATCAACACCCAAAGCAGAAGCTTTAGAATCTGCCATTTTCTCTAAAGCAAACCAACAACCTTTTGCAAAAACTGTTACAGGAACTACTTTAGAAACTTCGTTCACAATTTGCTCGATGTATTTCCAAGAAAATTCGTCATAATCTTTTGGAGATAACATTCCACCCCAAGAATCAAAAATCTGAATCACATTTGCACCATGTTCCACTTTTTTCAACAAATATTGAATCGTAGTTTGAGTGATTTTCTCTAACAATTGGTGCGCTGCAACTGGATTTTGGAAACAGAAACCTTTCGCTTGATCAAAAGATTTAGAACCACGACCTTCCACTGCATAACACAACAATGTCCAAGGCGATCCTGCAAAACCAATCAACGGAATATTATTATCCAATTCTTTCTTTGTGATATCCATCGCTGCATAAACGTAACCTAACTCTTCTTCAACATCAGGAATATAAACTTTTTCTACATCTTGAGCTGTACGAATACGATTCTCTAACCACGGACCAACACCAGGTTTCATCTCGAAATTCATTCCCATTGCTTGTGGTACAACCAAAATATCCGAAAAGATAATGGCTGCATCCAACGGAAAACGACGAATTGGTTGAACTGTAATTTCAGCCGCTAATTCTGGCGTTTGACAACGTGTAAAGAAATCATATTTATCTCTCAATTCGATAAATTCTGGTAAATAACGTCCTGCTTGACGCATCATCCACACTGGCGGACGCTCTACCTCCTCACCTCTCAATGCTTTTAAAAGCAAATCATTTTTTATCATTGATGTATTTTTTTATATTTTCGATAACCACTTCCACCAAAGGTGTTTGCGCAGTTATAATTTCATAATTTGGATAAACTTCTTGTATCGCAGAGGTTGTTGTATTTCCGATTGTAAAAATACGCGAACTTTCTGAAATTTCATTTTGTTGATGAAACGCTTTGAATGACAACGGACTAAAAAAAGCATACGCATCAAAAGTTTCATTTAATTGATAAACAATTTGTTCTGATTGATATGTCATAATTTGATTGACTTTGTGATTTGCTTTTGACAATTCATTTACCAACAAATCTCGGCGCGAAGAACCGCATAAAAAATTCCATTTCGGAGAATAATTTCCTGAAATCAATTTCGGAGCTAAATCTTCTGCATAATCTTCAACCAACACAACTTCTCTGTTTTGTGCTTTTAGTTTTTCTGCCGTTTTTTTTCCAACAACAAAAAAATGACCATTCAATTCCAATCCTTGAATGGCATTTACTGTATTTTGACTCGTCACGATAAATTGATGAACGGATTCATCAACCTGTGCAGAAATTTCATTTTTCGAAGTCAATTCAATTTGTAAAGTTGGTTTACAAACCACCTCAACATCAGTTCCAAATTCTTTTTCAAGCAATTCAGGAGAAATAAACTTCGTGAATAAAACTTTCGTTCGCACTATTTCGTTCCGATTTCTTTTTTAATTTCTTCAATCATTTTTGCTGCACCTTGCGCAATACATTCTTCAGCAAACTCACGACCTTTCGTCAAATATTCATCTGCTTTGAATTGTCTTTCGATTGAAATCATCTCTTGTCCATCAATTGATAAAATTGCTCCTTTGAACGAGTAATTTTCTTCATCAATTTTTTCAACTAACGCACCAATTGGCGCTGTACAACCTCCTTCTAAAACATTCAAGAATTGACGTTCTACTGTTGCAAAAAGTTCACATTGCGGATTATTAATATCACTCAAATCAAAACCTTCTTTGGCAACAATTCCCAAAATCCCTTGTGATGGCGCAGCAATCATCCAATCAATCACTTTATAATGAAGACCTTTTTCTGCCAATTCATCTAAAATTTCTGAACGATCCAAACCTGCAAAAGCAAATACAGCTCCGTCCCAATCTGCATTATCTTGCAACTTTTTCAGACGTAATTGCACATTTCCTCGTAAATCTACAATCGTATCATTTGGATATTTATGATTCCAAAATGCTTTACGACGCAAAGATCCTGTTGCAATAATTCGGTGTTCTTTCTCGAAAATATCTTCCGATTTGTACACCAAAATATCCGCAGAACTTGCACGCTCTGGATATGCAATCAACTCTAATGTTTCTGGTAAAACAGTTGGTACATCTTTCAACGAATGAACCGCAATATCCACTTGATCATTCAACAAAGCAATGTCCAATGAACGCGTAAAAACACCTGTTAAACCTAATGAATAAATGGGTTGTTTTAGATTTGCATCACCTTCAGAAGTAATCGGAACGATTTCTGTTGGATGACCTTTTGCCTCAAGAATAGAAGCAACTTTATTGGCTTGCCAAAGCGCTAACGGACTTTGACGTGTACCAATTTTTATTGTTTTCATGATTGTATTAAGCTTGTTTTAAATGAAACATTTTTTCGATTAACTGAATTGTTTCGTCTGCATTTTCTTTATTTTCAATCAAATAAGAAGCAAACTGATTTGTAATTTTCTGAATTACTTTTTCAGTTAAAATCGTTTCATTTTCGTCAATGTTTACATTATCTTTTTTCAAATTATTTAAAGCAAAACTCTGAAAAAAGTCTAATCTATCTTTGAAAGATTGAATAGCAGGAACCAATTCTCTGGTTTCTAACCATTCGTAAAACTCTGTAGAATGCTCCTCTATAATTGCCAAAGCTTCTGGAATTGCATTGCGACGTTGCGCAATTGTATCATCTACCATTTTAGACAATCCGTCCACATTTACCAATTGTATAGATTCGCGAGCAGCCAATGTATGAATTACATTTTCTGGAACTGACATATCAATAATCGTCATTTCCTTATCGAACGGAATCATTTCTTCTGTAATCGTGTAATTACTTGCTCCCGTTGCAACAATTAGAATATCTGTTTTTTGTAATTCTTCTTTTAATTCGCTGTGATCTTTTACGGTAATATCATATTTCAATCCAAGAACTTCCGCCTTTTCTTTTGTACGATTGATTAACGTAATGTTTGTATTTGGATAATGTTTGACCAAATTAGCGCACGTATTACGACCAATTTTACCAATTCCGTACAACAAAATATTTTTGTCTACCAAGTTTCCTTGCGTTGCTTGAATAAAATTAACCGCAGAATATGCAACCGAAGCAGAACCGTTACTTAAGAAAGTTTCGTTCTTCACTTTTTTACTAATTTGGATCGCAGTATTTACCAAACGCTCTAAAAAAGCATTTGATGCACCTTGTTTTTTGAAACGAGAAAACCAAATTTTGATTTGTCCGATGATATCAAAATCACCTAAAATCTGACTTTCTAATCCCGACGAAACTCGGAATAAATGTGTAATCGCTTCTTCTCCTTCTTTTACCATCATAAATTGACGGAATTCATCTGCATTACCTTCTGTGTATTTACAATATTGCTCAACGATTTGATCTTCGTTTTCTGCAAAACCATAAAATTCAGTACGATTACAAGTTGATACAATAAAAAAGTTTTCTAAACCATTCGTTTTAGAATCTTGTGTAAACGTTTCAACTTGTTCCGGGAAAAATGTAAATTTACCTCGTGTAATGGCATCAGCTTTTTCATAACTGATTCCGATTACGTAAAAATTTTCTTCCGTTTTATTACCTCTAATTGCCATTTCTTCAAATACTGATACAAAAGTAGTTTCAAAACTCTTTGAAAAATAACTTTAAAAAGAAAAAATAACGCTAAAAATTAAAGTTTGCTTTTTTAGAATAATTATAAATTAAAGGTTTATATTTGTATGTAAACCATTATAAAGAGCGAAGTTGACAATTATCACGTTTTTTATATGACAAACCTCATTATTCGAAATGGATTTAAAAAATACCCATAAAAGTAAAATTAACGAGTATAAATTGTCAACAGACGTATTTATCGCTCAAATAGACAACTTTACAGCTTCTACAGATACGATTCTGAAAGGAATTGACAAGCGCTATATACAATTCTATTTTTGTACAAAAGGTTCGTTGACATTTAATTTTAATAATGGTATTTATAAAATCAATTTGAACGAAGGAAAAAGTTTTTTGTTTTATTATCCGACATTAGACATTCCATTATCGCTAAATATAAATGTAGAAAGTAAGGTTTATATTGTGGTTTTGTCTATTCAGAAATTACATCAATTGTTTGCAGAATATCAAATTCAGAATAATTTGATTTCGAGCATGACACAAGAGAAATTTTATATTGAACGTGAAATTGGACCAGCGATAAAATTAGTTTTGAATCAAATTGAACAAATGAAACTTTCTCCACAATTTCAAAATTTATTTTTGATTGGAAAAATGTACGAATTGTTCACGCTTTATTTTTCTGAAATTGAAAATCAAACTGAGCATTGTCCTTTCTTGAATGATGAAAATGAAGGAAAACGAATCAAAGAAATCAAAGATTATTTATTAGCTGATTTTAAAAATCCTCCAACTATCAAACAACTTTGCGAAAAATTTACGATCTCGGAATATCATCTGAAAGAAGGTTTCAAAGAACTTTATGGAACAACTGTTTATGGTTATTTGTTGGATAAAAAACTAGAATATGCGTTGCATAAACTAGAAGAAAATCAACAAATGGTAAAGGATATTTCGTTTGAAATTGGCTACGAAAATCCATCTCATTTTATCTCAGCATTTAAGAAAAAATACGGCTTAACGCCTAAACAATACATCAAACAATTTCAGTAAAAGTTTAACGATTTCTAATCTAAATATTCCGGTTTAACTACTTATAAATACTTACTTTTGTCAAATATTTATAAATAATTATGCAAAAATTTTTACTTCTTTTATTTCCTTTTGCCGCTTTTGCGCAGCAACCCGACTATTATGAAGGGATTGATTTTAAACAAAATGGAAAAACGATAAAGGAAGAATTACACGATTTAATCAATGCTACGCATCATGCAGTTAGCTATACGCCTGGAGTTTGGAATATTTTAGATAAATCTGACTTAGATTTAGATTCGAAAGGTCGCGTTTTATTGATTTATGGTTTTACTGATAATTCTACTGTTTATGCTGAACAGCGTACACGTGATGTAAATAACAAAAACAATACTGGCGGAAATGCAAATGGAAAATGGGAACGCGAACATGTTTTTCCAAAATCATTAGCAAATCCTGTTTTAACGACTAATAATCCAGGAACAGGTACAGATGCGCACAATTTACGTGCAGTTGATAGACAATTAAATTCGACAAGAAGTAACAATACTTATCGTGAAAAATGGGCACAAGATGTGACAGGGCAAGCCAAATTAATCAATGGCGGTTTTTATCCAGGTGATGAATGGACAGGAGATGTGGCACGAATTATTATGTATATGTATGTACATTATGGGTTGGAAACTGATCCGCAATTGGTTGCGTACAACAACACAACAACAACCAATAATGATGGAATGCCAGATATGTTTCTGAAATGGAATGTGCAAGATAAAGTATCTGAATTTGAGAAAGTCCGAAACGAAATTATTGCCGAAACGCAAGGAAGTCGAAATCCATTTATTGATAATCCGTATTTAGCAACATTAATTTGGGGCGGAGATAAAGCCGAAAATACTTGGGCTGAATTATCTGCGAACGATTACAATTATCAACAAACGCTTGTAGAAGTTTTTCCAAATCCAACAACAGATAAGGTAAAAATTAATGCGAAGAATTTTGATTATGTCAATTTATATGATTTTAATGGTCGTTTACTTGGGATTGAATTAGGTTCGGAAGTTAATTTGAAAAATTATCCAGCTGGAATGTATATTTTATCTATTCACCTAAAAGATGGAAAAATCATCACGAAAAAAGTGATTAAGAAATAAATAAACAAAAAATTCCAACTCTAAGGGTTGGAATTTTTTGTTTATTTATTTTAACAACCTTCGTTATACATCACATCAAAAGAAGCTACTTTATCATTTACCAATTTGAATTGTAATATTGAACCTGCATCTTGATCTTCTACATTAAAATAACGAAAAGCCTTTGTTCTTTTATCCGTTTTATCATCATAACCATCATAAATAGAGATATTCAAGTTTTTGTATTTCGACAATAATTCATCTAATGAAGAACCAACTTTAATTCCAGACAATGTTTTAAGGCTCGAATCTGTCGATTTGACGCTATAAACAGTCAAATTATTAGAACCGTTTCCATCTCCGTTCGATGTTAAGCCAACTTTATAGGTTACGCCTTTCGAAACAATTGTCAAATCGTCTTCTGGATAACCGTATTCATTTAATTTCAATTTGAATTTTTGTCCAGTTAATTTCTCTAATTCAGACAATTTCATTCCAAGTTTTACATCATTTATACGAGTTGTAGAAACTTGCGCTTGCAAAGCTATTCCAGCTACAAAAGCAGCTATAAAAAACATTTTTTTCATTTTTATGTATTTAGGTTTTAATCATTATTCTAAAGTGTACATTCTTCTGGATTATAAGAACTCAATCCTATTGTTGTTACAATTTCATTTTTCAAAGAAAAAGTCAATATTACACCATTTTCTTTATCATCAATTCTAAATTCTCTGTAATTATTATTCGATTTATCCAACAACACATTGTATTTCGACGAATAAGCTTTCCATAAATCCTCCAACGTACTGCCAATACCAATTCCAGATAAGGTTTTGATGTTTTTACTTGTTGTCGAAATAGAACTTAAATAGGTGTCATTTTCTGTTTTGCTCAAATAACCACTTCTTATTTCGATTGTGTAATCAATTCCTTTTAAAGTTATTTTCGTTTCTCCTTCATCAACAATTGCAGCAGGTTTTTTACCTAACAATTTTAATACTTCGGACGGACGCATTCCAATTTTCAACTCATTCATTCGTGTTGTAGAAATCTGACCAAATCCAACTATTGAAAGTAAGAAAAATCCTACTAAAGCTATTTTAGTTTTCATAAATATTGTTATTTAAAAAACCCGATTCATTTGACAAAACCATTTTTACGACTTTATTATTTTTTAAATAAAAATCTAATGTACATCCATTATCAAGATCATTTATTGCAAAAGCTCTGACCGATTTTGTTTCGTCATCTTCAAAAATATCTTGCACCGAAATATCATATTTTTTGTACGCTTTCCATAAATCATCCAACGAACTTCCAATTTTTATTCCTGATAAAGTCGAAAGTTGAGCGCTAACAGACGAAACCATATAGACTTCGAATTGTTTCGTTTTCAAATTTCTATAATACGAAATATGATATTTAATTCCATTCAACTCAATGTCCTGTTCAGGCATTTCAGGATTATTTACATCATAAAGAGCTAATTTATTTGGCGTTAAAGCTGCAACTTGTTTTTGTGTCATTTCGTACGAAATATCTCCAAATTTGGAAGTCGTTACTTTTTGAGCAAACATTATCGAAGTAAATAGCAAAAAGCATCCTAAAATTGAAAAAAAACGACTAAGCATAAGCATTAATTTGAGCAATATGTTTTACAATTTTCCCATTATCCAACACCCAAAGCGCATCATAAACTCCAGCTCCATCGCTATATGTTCCGAATAAATAATATTGATTTAACTCTTTATTGTAAGTAAGTTTTGTAGCGGATAAATTCGCGTTATACAAATTGGTAAAATATTCTTTTGGAATGATAATATCTTTTCCTTTGAATGATATTTTAAACGATTTGAATTCTGTTTGAGGAATCATTCCGTCCGAACCAAGAAAATCTTTTTCATCAATCGCATAAACAAAATCACCTTCCTTGAAAATTTTATGCTTTTTTGAATTAAATGCTTGCGTTTCGAGCTGAATAATATAATCAGCAACTGAAAATTCTATTTTAGAATCATTTGCCGAAGTTGGAGAAATCATTTCAAAATCTTCTAATTTTTTGATTCGATCATGGTAAACATAACCAGCTTTTTCAAGTTGATATTCGACCAAATACCATTTCGAATTTTCTTCATCAGAATCAATTGGATAGATAGAATTTGAATTGACTTTAGCAACTATTTTAGACGAAGTACTTTTTTCATCTCTCACATTTGCAAAACCATCTTTATCTTGGACAATCCCAAATTGAGCTTGCGCAAAATAGCTTAAAAAAGTAGTAAGAATGAATAAACTTTTTTTCATTTTTATGATTCGATTTTCTTGAAGTAAAGCTAACAAAATCTAAACCAAAAATTTTCACGAATTATAGTGATTTTACAAAATCGATATTTCTTTTTAAACCATCAAATTTTGTACGTTTTACGGGCGATTTCTTAAAAATTTCTCGAAAAACAACTTCCGTTATTTCTTCCCAATCTTTCTTCGAGAATTGATTAATTTTGTCATGACCAACAAAACGAGTTTCTTTCATGGGCAACGAAAAACGATTCCACGGACAAACTTCTTGGCAAACATCACAACCAAAAATCCAATCGTCAAATTTCCCTTTCATTTCGGTCGGAATTTGATCTTTCAATTCAATTGTAAAATACGAAATACATTGACTTCCATTCACTGTTTTATTGGGTAAAATCGCCTCAGTTGGGCAAGCATCAATGCAACGCGTACACTTTCCACAATGATCAGTTTCAATTGGAGAATCATAAGCTAGATCCAAATCAATAATTAATTCGGACAAAAAGAAAAACGAACCTTTTTGTTTAGACAACGTCAACGAATTTTTTCCAACCCAACCAATTCCAGCTTTTTTCGCCCATGCATGTTCCAGAATTGGTGCTGAATCGGTAAAAGCTCGTCCACTCACTTCCCCTATTTCCTCTTGAATAAAATCTAATAATTCGCGTACTTTTTCCTTCACGACAAAATGATAATCTTCGCCTTGCGCATACATTGCAACTTTGTAAGAATTAGGATTTCGATCTAAATTTTGATAATAATTATACGCCAAAGAAATCACAGATTTTGCTCCTTCAACCAAAATTCGAGGATCCAATCGCATATCGAAATGATTTTCCATATACTGCATTTCGCCATGAAAATCATTCTTCAGCCAAGCTTCTAAATGCGGCGCTTCTTCTTCCAAAAAATCAGCTTTGGCTATACCGCAAGAAATAAATCCCAACGCTTCAGCTTTTTCTTTGATGCATTGGGACCATTTTATTTTGATATGTTCTTCTGTTTGAAGGAGCATTTTTTTAATTCGTAATTATGAATTTATAATTATTAAATCGACGAGATTAAATTTTGTCATTCTGAATGAAACGTTAGTGAAATGAAGAATCTTAGATTCCTCCTAACATCGGAATGATATTGTCATGTTGAACTCGTTTCAACATCACATCTTATTTAATTTTTCCTAAATTGAGATTAACGATTTTCAGGTAAAATATCTTTAAATTCTTTCTTTAAATTCTCAAATTCTGTTAGATTAACTTTTTTCAACACAATTTGCGTAGATGCAGGATATTTAGATAAATATTTATTTGGTCGAATAGGTCTTGGAGTAAAATTACCGCCACAATTCGGGCAAACATTTTCCAAAATATTATCAACGCAATCTTTGCAAAAAGTACATTCAAATGTACAAATCATCGCTTCTGTTGAATTTGGCAATAAATTCTTTCCACAATTTTCGCAATTAGGTCTTAATTCTAACATAAAATATTTTTAATGATAAATACTATTCTCTTTTTAGATTCCTCCTAACGTCGGAATGACAACGAACTTAGAACTTAGAACTTAGAACTTAGAACTTAGAACTTAGAACTTAGAACAAAATTACAAATCAAACAAATCGGTTTGAGGTGAATTTTCGCCACGATATTTTACCCCAATATGTTTGAAAGCTTTTTCTGTTGCAACACGTCCACGCGCAGTACGCATCAAATAACCTTCTTGAATCAAATATGGTTCGTAAACTTCTTCTAATGTTCCACCATTTTCTCCAACTGCTGTTGCTAAAGTTGTAATTCCGACTGGTCCACCTTTAAATTTCTCTATGATCGTTGATAAAATTCTGTTATCCATTTCATCTAAACCATTATCATCAACTTTTAAAGCTTTTAAAGAAAATTCGGCAATTGATAAATCAATTTTTCCATTTCCTTTTATTTGAGCAAAATCTCGTGTTCTTCTCAATAATGCATTTGCAATACGAGGAGTTCCACGACTACGACCTGCAATTTCTATCGCCGCTCTTTCGTCAATTGGTGTGTCTAAAATACGAGAAGATCGCTCAACAATCGTACTTAATAATTCGACATTATAATATTCGAAACGGAAATTAATTCCAAAACGAGCACGAAGCGGTGCAGTTAATAAACCAGAACGCGTTGTTGCACCAATTAATGTAAAAGGATTCAAACCAATTTGAACCGAACGTGCATTTGGTCCAGATTCGATCATAATATCAATCTTAAAATCTTCCATTGCCGAATACAAATATTCTTCGATAACAGGAGACATACGATGAATTTCATCAATAAAAAGCACATCATTTTCTTCCAAATTCGTTAACAAACCAGCTAAATCACTTGGTTTATCGAGAACTGGTCCAGAAGTAATTTTGATTCCAACGCCTAATTCATTCGCAATAATATTTGCCAATGTAGTTTTTCCCAAACCTGGAGGTCCATGCAACAAAACGTGATCTAACGCTTCGCCACGAAGTTTAGACGCTTTTACGAAAACTTCTAGATTCTCGAGAATATGTGCTTGTCCAGCAAAATCATCAAAACTTTGCGGACGAACAGTATTTTCGTGATTTAGATCGTCGTCTGGATAAAATTCTTTATCAGGATTTAATAAATCTGACATAAAATGATGATATAAATTATAATGATGATATTACGAAGGACAAATTAAATTATCCTCCGTACTTTTACACCTACAAAGAACGCAATATTTTTTTAGATAAAAAGAATTATGAGCAAAGGAATATTATTAGTGAATTTAGGTTCGCCCGATTCTACCAATGTTGAAGACGTAAGAACTTATTTACGCGAATTTTTAATGGATAAGAAAGTTTTAGATTCTCCTTGGATTATTCGTAAAACTATTGTTGAATTATTTATTTTACCAAAAAGACCCGAAAAATCTGCTGAAGCTTACCGAAAAATTTGGACAAAAGAAGGTTCTCCTTTGATTGTTTACTCTAAAATTTTGAGAGATATGGTACAAAAACAAATGGATATTCCAGTTGTTTTGGCAATGCGTTACAAAAATCCTTCGATAGAAGCTGGTTTACAAGAGCTTTATGACAAAGGAGTTCGCGACATTTTGGTTGTTCCTTTATACCCTCAATACACGATGTCTTCTACAGAAACTGTTGCAGATAAAGTGCTTGAAATCCAGAAAAAAAGCTACAAAGACACGAAAATTAATTTCTTGAAAGCTTTTTACAATCATCCAGATTATATCAAAGTTTTAGGAGATTCTATCAAAGAAAATTTACCTGAAGAATACGATAAAATATTATTCACTTATCATGGAATTCCAGAACGTCATGATAATAAAGCGCTTCGTGCTGCGAAAATTAGTAAATTACCAATTGAAACTTATCGTAATCAATGTTTTGAAACAACAAGGTTATTAACTGAATATCTGCAATTACCAGAAGATAAATACACAACATCTTTCCAATCTCGTTTGGGACGTGATCCTTGGATAAAACCATATACAGATTATGTATTGGAAGAGTTTCCTGAGCAAGGCGTGAAAAATTTAGTTGTTTGTTCACCTGCCTTTGTTGCAGATTGTTTGGAGACTTTGGAAGAAATTTCGATGGAAGGACAAGAAGAATTCTTAAAAGCTGGTGGAGAACAATTTACATACATCCCATGTTTGAATGATCGTCAAGAATGGGTGGATACATTAGTGAAATGGTTGAAAGGTTGGCAAAATAATTAAGAAAGGTTTTTAGCCTTACAAAATAAATTAGATATCTTTGTTTGGAATTTTTCAATTTTAAACAAAGATATTTTTTTAAAATGAGACTAATTTTCTCAATTATTTTTTTAGTCCTATCACTTTTTAGTTCGGCTCAATTTTTAGATACCAGTGGAAATCTAATTATTGATGGTCGAAAATATCTGAAATCTAAAGTGGATACTACAGGACGAAAATCGGGTTGGGAAATTTATGGTGCAAATACTTTAACCGTTAATCAGAATACCTTTTCCAATTGGATGGCAGGAGGTGAAAATTCGGTTTCACTAAATGCAAAAACTGATTACGAATTCAATTTCCGAAAAAAGAAACACTTTTGGGACAATCGTTTTATTTTTGAATATGGTTTTTTAGATAATAAAACCAATGGAACACGTAAAACTGCTGACAATCTAAATATCACAACTTCTTATGGATATTTGATTAAAGAAAAATGGTATCTAACCTCATCACTTAATATTCGTTCACAGTTTTCTGCGGGTTTCAATTATGGAACAACTCCAAAAACAAAACTATCAAATTTGTTTGCGCCTGCATATGTAACAATTGGGGTCGGTGCGAATTATACGCCAAATTCTAATTTTTCTGTCAGTTTTCAACCTTTAACATCAAGAACAACAATTGTAGCGGACAAAGATTTGCAAAAGAAAGGAACCTATGGTTTGCGGAATGATGGCGATACATTTCTTTTCGAAGTTGGTGCATATTTAGGTGGACGTTATAAGGTAAAACTTTTTGATAATGTCACTTACGATAATAATATTGGAATTTTCTCCAATTATTCGAACAAATTTTATAACCTCGATATTGTATATGCTGGATTATTAGACATGAAAATTAATAATTTTATGTCCACGCAATTAACTATCAATTTGATTTATGATGAAGATCAAGTTGCGCAAACACAGTTTAAACAAGCTCTTGGGATTGGCTTAACGTATAAAATAGACAGTACTAAGAAAAAAGATAAGAAGAAACGTCGAAAGAAGGAAATTCTCCCATATTTCGATACATCTGGCATTTCTCCAGTCAAATTACCTAGAATAAAACTGGAGAAGCAAAACTATGATCAAGTTTTTGATAAAAATACAATTGACGAAAAATCAACGTATATTAAATCAGAATCCATATTTTTGGAATAAAATAACTATTAAATCAACCAATCTATATGAAAAAAATTTTATTTACATTAGCAATTTTAGGAAGTGCTACAACTTTTGCGCAAACAGTAAAAGATGGTAAAGTAGCTACTGATAGCAAGCGTTATTTAAAAGATCAGAAATTTGATGGTCGTCAACCTGGCTGGTTTGTTTCAGGAAATAATTCACTTTTATTTTCTCAAAGTGCATTCAGTAATTGGGTTGCGGGAGGTGTAAATTCATTTGCGCTGAACGGAAGTTTAGATTACGAATTTAACTTGACAAAAGAAAAGCATATCTGGGATAATCGTGTCGTTTTGGGCTATGGAATCCAGACTAACAAAGGTGAAAGTTCTCGCAAAACAAATGATGTTATCGACTTAACTTCTTCTTATGGTTACAGCATCGGAAATAATTGGTATTTAGCTGCCTCTATGAATTTTCGTACGCAATTTACAGATGGTTTTGATTATTCAACAGATCCAAAAACGAAGATCTCAGGCTTAATGGCTCCAGGTTATTTAAGCTTAGGTTTGGGTGTGGATTACAAACCTAACGAAAATTTCCAAGTTAATATTCATCCATTTACACCAAGAATGACATTTGTTTTGGACAAAGATTTACAGAAAAAAGGAAACTTTGGACTTAAAAATGATGGCGATAAAACATTATTCGAATTTGGTGCATATTTAGGTGCGCGATACAAATTACAAATTATGGAAGGAATTTCTTATGATAACCGTGTTGGAATTTACGCTGATTATCTGAAAAATTTCGGAAATATGGACGTTGCTTATCAAGGAATTTTGGATATGAAAGTGAACAAGTTTGTTTCGGCACAAGTAAGTTTAAATTTACTGTATGATGAAGATCAAATCAAGAAAACGCAGATAAAACAAACACTTGGTATCGGATTTAATTACAAATTTGATAACACTCCACCAAAAGTAGAAGAAGCGCCAGCAACTGCATTTATACAAGAAGCGCCAATTTTCGAAGAAAAAGAAGAAACTGTAGAAGTGGCAACTAACATTCTGAAAAAGGAACCAATTCTTAATGAAACAAAATTAGTCGCTCAATAATATTTTCAACCTGCTTTTAATAAGCAGGTTTTTTATTTTTCTTATTTTTACAGCTCAATAGAAGAATAAAATGACAAAAAATATTTTCGGCGCACTATTACCACAAATTTTAATGATTGTTTGGGCAGCTTTCGAGCTTTACCTTGGGTTCAACAACGAACAAAATAACCGCATCATTCTTAGCGCAATTGTGATATTAATCTTCGTTATTTTTACAATTATTACATTAGTTAAATTAATCAAATATCCAAACGACCCTACTTATTTGAAAAAAAAGTAATTGATATGAATGTAATTCTTAAAACTGAACGTTTAACTTTGAGACCAGTCACAATTGGTGATACTGAAACAATTCACCAATTACATTCTATCGAAGAAGTTGATCAATATAACACGTTAGGAATTCCAGAGAATATAGAAGTAACCGTTCTTCATGTAAAAGATTTAGTAAAGTCTAATCAAGGAGAACAACCACAAGCTTATACTTTTGTTATCGAAAATGATAATCAATTTGCTGGATTAATTTCTCTAAATTTAGGTCGAGCTAAATACAAAAATGCAGAAATTTGGTTCAAATTACATCCAGATTTTTGGAACAAAGGAATTGCAACAGAAGCTTTAAAAGAAATTATTTCTTTTGGATTCAACACGTTAAATCTTCACAGAATCGAAGCTGGATGCGCTGTTGATAATATTGGATCTTACAAAGTTCTTGAAAAAGTTGGCATGATACGAGAAGCGCATACAAGACAATTACTTCCTCTAAAATCTGGCTGGGCAGATAATTATGGCTACGCTATTTTATCAACTGATTAACTTTTCTCTTCTCCCTTAAATTTCGTAAACTTGCGTTATGTGTATAATAAAACTTCACAAATGAAATTAGACGAATTAGAAAATCACGAATTTTTAAAAACATTATTGAATGATGCTATAGAAATTTCTAAAGATCGTGATATTGATATATTTGAAGTTGAAATTTTAGATGCTAATTTTAGTGAATATGAATTTTATATACACAAAACAGGTTTTTATTTTTTTCATTTAATTCAATTATGTTATCAATTGGAATATGGAATTGAATTATTATCAAACTTTAATTATAGTAAAAAAAGTAAAGTTACTAGAGATCAACATTTAACTTATAATGTTGAAAACTATATTATAAGATTAAGTTCAATAAATGACAGATTATTACAATTAGTAAATGCTGTTTTTCATTTATGTATAGATGAAAAAAACGTTAATGATAGAATAGTTTTGACAAATCTTAAAGTTTCTAGAACAAATTTTGAAAAACTTTTTAAACAATTTAAAAATTCTAATACTAAATATATTGGCGAAAGAAATACTATAATTCATAAACATTCATATTTAGAAAAAAAACTTAGAAAAATTCATGTTTTGTATGAATCAAATTTTCTTGATAAATATAATAATATGAACTTAGAACTCACAAAAGATCTTAGAAAAGACGTTTTAACAAAGTATATAAAAGAAACAAAATCAGAATTTTCAAAAATTAATAGCAACTGTTTTTCAAATTTGATTCCTATTTTTGATTTTTTACAAGTTGAATATGGTAAGATGAAAGTAAAACTGAAATAAATCTTTAATCAAAAAAAACAACAAAAATGAAATTAATCGGTCCTTTCAGACAAATTATAACACTTGCCAATTTACCTTTAAAAGGTGCTATTCACGAAAACCAAGTCGAAGTTCTCGAAGATGGAGGAATTATTATTGATGATGAAACAATTGTAGAAATTGGAAATTTCGAAACACTTTCTCAACAACATCCAACCATCGAAATTGAACAAATTAAAACGGAACAAATTCTTCTTCCTGGATTTGTGGATTCGCATACACACGTTTGTTTTGGAGGAAATCGCGCCAAAGATTTCGCCATGCGTTTGGACGGAAAAACTTATTTAGAAATTGCCGAAAGTGGTGGAGGAATTTGGTCTACTGTAACAGAAACGCGTAAGAAAACAGTTGACGAACTGAAAGATATTACCATAAAACATATTGCGCAATTAGCCAAACAAGGAATCACAACTGCTGAGGTTAAATCGGGTTATGCACTTTCTGTTGAAGGCGAAATTAAAATGTTGGAAGCGATAAATATGGCGAATCAAGAAAGCGAAATTGATTTAGTTCCAACTTTTTTGGGTGCACATATGAAACCAAAAGATTTCGAAGGTTCAAATCAAGAATATTTAGAACTTTTAGTCAAAGAAGTTTTTCCAAAATTGAAAGCTGATGATTTAGCAAATCGTATCGATATTTTTGTGGAACAATCTGCTTTTTCTGTTGAAGAAGGCGATTATTTCTTGAATGAAGCAAAAAATCAAGGATTTGAAATTACGATTCACGCTGATCAATTTACAGCTGGAGGAAGTTATTTAGCAACAAAATATAATGCATTGAGTGCAGATCATTTAGAATTTTCTGGTGAAGAAGAAGTGAAAAATCTTGCCAATTCTAATGTTGTGGCAACTGTTTTACCTGGTGCTTCTATCGGTTTGGGAATGCAATATGCGCCTGCACGAAAATTGTTAGATGCTGGTTGTTGCGTTTCTATTGCTTCGGATTGGAATCCTGGTTCGGCTCCGATGGGAAATCTTTTGACACAAGCTTCTGTTTTGGCTACTTTCGAGAAATTATCAATGGCAGAAGTTTTAGCGGCAATTACTTTTCGTGCGGCAAAAGCATTGAATTTAGCTGATCGAGGAACAATAGAAAAAGGTAAAAAAGCCGATTTTATCAGCTTCTCTACCTTCGATTATCGTAATATTATCTATTATCAAGGGCAATTACAACCAACTCATGTTTGGAAAAATGGCGCGTTGATTAATCAATAGTGTAAATATTATCAGGAGTGATGGTGTTTGTCGGCGTGTAAATTAACCAATCGGTAATCATTTCTTGCGGATAAAGACCTTCATCTCCTTCATTCAAACCTTCTACAGCATAAGGACGATTCAAGCAAACACCAAAAATTTCGTTGTTTTCATTGATTCCATACACATCAAACCAAATATGTTCCTTATTCATTTCATGATCGACATCAAATCCTAATTTGATTAAAAATCGATAATAATTTTCTTCATCTGCTTCTGGATTAAAATACGTGTTAAATGCTTTTTTATACGATTCAAAACGTTGATAAGCCAAGGCTGACATTCGTTCCGTTTCCTGATCGCTGATAAAGAAAATCGGATTATCTGCAATTGTTGCTGCATAAACTTCTGGCGTTAACGTATGTCCTTCTTGCACCGCTAACAAAACACCACAAGGTTCGTAATTTTCGTTTTCTGGTTGACGTTCATTGTAACCTCCTGGAATTGTTGCAGGATAATCTTTCACCACATCTTCCCAACGTTTCCAACAAAATGTAATATCCAAACCATCATAACCAATATTAAATTCTTCATTTTCTGGCGAACGAAAATCTGGTTTGATAAACGCATTTACAATCATATCCAAAGCCGAATTCATCTGCTCTACTCCATCTTTGATGTTCAACATTTCCAATTCCACAGAACCACAACGATGCAAACCATGCGTATGCATCCAATACACGCGATCACCATTTTCGTCCTCATCATAAACGCCATGTATCACATATAAATACGAAGGCGCAGGCGGAATTTCTGACTCTGCTGTCACTTTCGCCCATTTACCAGAAAGCAAACGATAAGGCATAAAATCGACAACAATAGATGGATTTTCGACAATGGCTTGCATTATTTTTAGTTGCAAATGAAAACTATCCAACGCATCATTTCCAAAATACATCACAGATTCCAAATAAAAATCTTGTTGCGTTGCAATTTCCATTTCTTCGTCCGAAATCATATTTCCGAAACCAAATTCAGAATAATCATTACTTCTCGCATCCACAACATACAAATTCACATCAAATTCTTCTTCCAAATAAGACACAACAAGTTGATATTCTTGCTTTACAGCTCCATTTTCGTCTTTATCAATTTCGATAAGATCAAAATTGATTAATTGAAAATAATCCGTTGATTTTAGACTATTTTCGATTGATTCTCTCGAGAATACAAAATCTTTCGACGAAGGAAAAATTCCCATTGTAGAAGGTAAACTCAATCCATCTTCTGCAATTCCTTTGTACAATTCTTGATTTGTCATAGTATAATTTTAGTTTGATTTTTGTTAAAGATAAATCTTTTAAGTTCATCAAAATTTTAGCAAAATGTTAAACTTTAAAATGATTAAAGATGATAATTCAGTTCGCATTACGTTAATTTATTGTAATTTTGTTCGCATAATTTTACAATTATGATAGCATCTATGACAGGTTACGGTAAAGCCGTATTGGAATTACCTGAGAAAAAAGTAACGATAGAAATCCGTTCTTTAAACAGTAAAACACTAGATTTAAACACGAGAATTCCTTCTTTTTATCGTGAAAAAGAATTAGAAATCAGAAACCTTATTTCAGAAAAAGTTCAACGTGGAAAAGTTGATTTTTCGATGTTGGTAGAGTTAAATCCTGCTGCAAGAAATCAAAATATAAATGCTGAATTAATCAAAAGTTATATGGCAGAATTCAAATCAATCACACCAAATGTGACTGATGGTGAATTATTGCCTGTAGTAATGCGCCTTCCAGACGTTATTTCGTACACGCAAGACGATTTGGGTGAAGACGAATGGAATCAAATTCGTGCAACAATTATTGACGCAATTGACGCTTTAAATCAATTTAGATTAGATGAAGGAAAAGTTTTAGAGAAATATTTGACTTTAAACTTGAATAATATTCTTGAGCTTTTAACACAAGTTGTACCTTTTGAAAAAGAACGAATTGAGACAATCAAAGAACGTTTCAATAAACGTTTAGAAGAAGTAAAAGTTGATATTGATCAAAATCGTTTTGAGCAAGAATTAATTTTCTATTTGGAAAAATTGGACATTACAGAAGAAAAAGTTCGTCTAAAAAATCATTGCGAATATTTCTTAAAAGAATTAGCTGGAACTGAATCAAATGGAAAAAAACTTGGTTTCATCTCTCAAGAAATCGGTCGTGAAATAAATACATTAGGTTCAAAATCAAATCATTCTGAAATGCAAAAAATTGTTGTTCAGATGAAAGATGAATTAGAAAAAATTAAAGAACAATCGTTAAACATTTTATAATGAAAAAAGGAAAATTAATCGTCTTTTCGGCTCCATCAGGCGCAGGAAAAACAACTTTGGTTCGTTACGCTTTAGAACAATTGGAAAATATCAAATTTTCTATTTCTTGTACAACTAGAGATAAACGCGAAGGTGAAACTCACGGAGAAGACTATTATTTCTTAACACCAGAAGAATTTAAAGCAAAAATTGCAAACGACGAATTCGTAGAACACGAAGAAGTTTACCGCGATAACTTTTATGGAACTTTAAAATCGGAAGTTGATCGCATTACATCAGAAGGAAATTCTGTTATTTTTGATATTGATGTTATTGGTGCATTGAATATCAAAAAATTGTATGGAGATCAATGTTTAACGGTATTTGTGAATCCTCCATCTTTGGAAATTTTGAAAGAACGATTAATTTCTCGCAACACAGAAAGCGAAGATAAATTGAAACAACGTTTGGACAAAGCGGGAATTGAAATGGAAAAAGCAAAAGACTTTGATGTCATTTTATTGAACGACGATTTGGAAACTGCAAAAGCAAAAACCTTAGAAATTATTACAGGTTTTATCAAATAATAATTCTAAAACCAAAATAAACAAATGCCTCGAATAAATAAAATCGAGGCATTTTTGTTATCTTTAACTTTCGAAAAAATTACAATAAAAATGGAAAGCCAAAATAGTTTAGAAATCAACAACGCCAATATTCATTATGTTCACCACGAAATAAATCCAGAAAGACCAACACTTATTTTCTTACACGATTCTTTAGGTTCCACCCAGCTTTGGAGAGATTTTCCAAAAGAAGTTGCCGAAAAAACGAATTGTAATTTATTTATCTACGATCGAAAAGGTTATGGAAAATCGTCGCCTTTTACCATTAATCATCGCGAATTAACCTATATGCATGATGAAGCAGATTTTCTGAATGATTTGATTCAACATTTCAACTTCAAAGACATTATTTTATTTGGACATAGCGATGGTGGCTCGATAACGTTGCTTTACGCAGCGAAATATCATCAAAATTTAAAAGGAATCGTTGTCGTTGGTTCGCACATTATTGTGGAAGAAATTTCATTACAAGGAATCAGAGATGCTAAAATTGCATATGCAAAAACTAATTTGAAAGAACGTTTGACAAAATATCATGGCGATAAGACGCAGAAAGTTTTTGAGATGTGGACAGAAACTTGGTTACGTCCAGATTTTATTGATTTTGACATTCGAGAAGAATTAAAAAACATCGAATGTCCAACTTTGGTTATTCAAGGAATTGATGATGAATATGGTTCGATTGAGCAAGTAAATGGAATTATCAACAATGTAAAAGGAAGAAAAGAAAGTTATCTTGTTCCTGATGCAAAACATACGCCTTACAAGGAAAATAGAACGCCAACTTTGGTAAAAACAGTTGAGTTTATTGATTCGTTATAACGAATCAATAAACCTAAATATCATTATTTATTCAATTTTTTCTTCTACGTTTTATCCATTTATACACTTCGAACCAAAGTACAGAAAGCATTGCTACAATCATTGCGATTCCTAATTCATTTAGATTTAATGAAGTTACTTTAAAAAACAAAGAAATTGGTTGTACATACAATATGGCAAAAAGTATTACTAATGTCAAAACTGTGACATAGACCATTAAGTTATTTTTGTTTCGGAAACTTGACCATAAACTATAATAAAATGAGCGATTAGTTAAACTCAACCAAACATTCGAGAAAATTAACGTTGTAAAAACCATTGCACGTGTTTTCTCTTCATTTCCTCCAAGTTGATAAGTATATTGATATACAAACAACAATCCTAATGTGATTATAATTCCTTGAATAATACTCGTCGAAAGCTCTTTCCAGTTCAAGAAAGTTTCGGTCATAGGACGAGGTTTTCTCTTCATCGAATCTTTTTCCAATGGTTCATTTTCATACACAATAGAACACGTTGGTCCCATGACCAATTCTAAGAAAATAACGTGAACTGGCGTAAAAATTTGTGGAAAAGCCCAACCTAAAAACAACGGCAACGAGACAATTAAAATAATCGGAATATGGATAGAAATAATATATTGAACAGCTTTTTTTAGATTCGTATAAATACGTCTTCCTGCCGCAATTCCGACAACTAATTTACCTAAATCATCATTCGTCAAAATCAATTGAGCAGCTTGTTTCGCTATTTCTGTTCCCTTTTCACCCATCGCCACTCCAATATGAGCCGCTTTCAAGGCTGGTCCATCATTTACGCCATCACCTAACATTGCCACTACTTCTCCATCTTCTTTCAACGCTTTTACAACAGCCAATTTCGCTTCAGGAAACATACGAGCAAACAACACTTTATCATGAGCCGTTTGTAACAAATCTGTCTCCGAAAGTTGAGCAATCTCACTTCCTGTAATACTATTTTCTGCATGTAAAATTCCAGCCTGTTCTGCAATACTTTTTGTTGTTTCAGCATTATCACCCGTAATCACTTTTACTTTTATTCCCGCATCATAAATCTGTTGAAACACAGTATTAATTCCTTTTTTTGGAGGATCATAAAAAACTACGAATCCTAAAAACTCGAATGGTAAATCTTGTTGATGTTTTGGAAAATTATCCTCTTCAAAATTAGATTTCGCAACACCTAAAAGTCGAAAACCTTTTAATCCAAAATCATCAATTACTTTTTTTAATTGATTTTTTTCTTCCTCAGATAAGTTAGAAACATTCAGAATTGCTTCTGGAGCACCTTTTGCTGCAATTATTCGTTGATTATCGATATTTTTAAAACAATGCGTCATCATGGGAGGCTTCCCAGATAAAGGATATTCGAAAAACATTTGATATTGATTGCGCTCATCAAGCTGCGTTTGTTCGTAAACTCGGTGCAACGTTTTTTCCATCGGATCGAACGGAACAGGTTCACTACTCCACATCGCATATTGTATAATCTCAGAAATTTCTACATTTTTGAATTGATTTTCATCAAAAACAGAAGACGTTTTTGCATCATAAATCGCTTTCAATTTCATCGAATTTTCGGTAATTGTTCCTGTTTTATCACTACAAATAACAGTTGTGCTTCCTAAAGTTTCGACAACGCTACTCTTTTTTACAATAATTCCTTCGCGTAATAATTTCCATGAACCCAATGCCATAAATGTGGTAAATGCAACTGGAATTTCTTCGGGTAAAATAGACATTGCCAAAGTCAAACCGTTTAATAAACTGCTTACAATATCTTTTGTTTGAAAATAATTGAATCCACAAACCATTACAAAAACAATGATTCCAATGATTGCCATTCCTTTCACAAATTTTTCTATCTGCAATTGCAAAGGCGATTTTTCTTCTTTTATAGATAAAATTGACGTTCCTATTTTCCCTAATTTTGTTCCTGCTCCAATGGCCGTCACTTCAAAAATGGCCAATCCAGAAACCGTCAAAGTTCCACTGTAAATTTCTGGATGATCTATATCTTTAAAAACTGACATACTTTCGCCTGTTAAAGCAGATTCATTCACCGAAAAATCATTACTATGAACAATATTCCCATCCGCATTAATCATTTTTCCTTCTTCCGTCACGCACAAATCACCAATTGTAATTTCGTGTGTTGGAATCTCAACTAATCGTCCATTACGGATAACAGAACTCAAAGGTTCGTTCAACTTTTCCAACTCTTGCAGAGCTTTTTGATTACGAGAATCTTGGTAAAAAGAAATTCCTGTCACCGCAACAATCGCCACAAACATAAATGCAGCTTCGCCCAAATCACCAACCAACACATAAATAATTGATACCGCAATCAAAATTAGCGTCATTGGTTCTTTTAGAATATCAAACAATAAACTGTACCAAGCAGAATTTTGATTACTTTTTATCGCATTATCTCCGTATTCTTCTTGAGCTTTTTTTACTTCAGCATCAGATAACCCTTTTAAATTTTCAGGAATTTTTATAGACATTATTTCAATCGATTAGTGTTTACTAAAGTTACAGCTAAATCCAATTAAAAAATAGTTTAATCACTGATTATGTCCTATTTAGATTTGATTTCAATTAAAACAAAAAAATCATTTCTTTCGAAATGATTTTAGCTTTATTATTAAGGAATTAATTTTCGAATGCATCGCAATTTATGCGAATATTTTTGAGAATCGGTATTGAAAATTCCATTTGTATCAATTGGATCAATGCGAACTTTTCCGTGTGCATGTAAAATCTTTCCATTTCCACACATAATTCCGACATGAATAATTCGACCTTCTGCATTATCAAAAAAAGCTAAATCTCCAGGTTCTGCTTCTTCAACAAAACTTAAAACTTCGCCCATTTCCGCTTGTTGATAAGCATCTCTCGGAATTTTGTAACCTCCTATTTTGTACACTTGTTGCGTTAAACCAGAACAATCAATTCCAAAAGAAGATTTTCCGCCCCATAAATAAGGAACGTTTAGATAGGCTTTTGCAATTTCAACCAATTGATCTTTTGATTTTTTTCCAGAAGTATAAACCCCAAAATATTCAAAACATTTTGGACCAATTTTGATTTTACTTTCATTCAAAGCACGAACCTCAGCTCCAATTGTCAAAGTCATTGGCAAGCCATTTTCCATTGCATGATTGTACGGATTGATAGCAAATTTCTCGATTGAATCTTTATTATATTCTTCTTCCGAAATTTCTACAATTTGTTTTGGATCAAGCCAACCTTCATAACCGTCAAAAGCCAATTGAACTTTCGTCCATTTTTCTAATTCTTCTAAAATAATCAACTTTTCTCCAAACAAAACCTGACTCACCATTTCTGATGAATCTCTTGCTTCGGAGCGCAATGGCGCAACACTTACTTGACAAATGGCGTACTTCATTATTTTTTTCGAATTAATGTAATTCCATCACGAATTGGTAAAATGATCGATTCGACACGTTCATCTTTCGTTACCATCTCATTAAATTCTTTCAAGATTTTTGTCGAAGGATCTTTCTTATCTTCCTCCTCCATCATCACTTTTCCGTACCACAACACATTGTCAACCAACATTGCTCCTCCGGGACGAAGAAGTTCCAATACCTTCTCGAAATAATAAGGATAACTCTCTTTATCGGCATCAATAAAAGCTAAATCTACAGAATCTTTTTCAATTGTATTCAATTCTTTGCGCGCATCATTGATTCTGAAATCAATTTTTGAGGCAAATTCTGATTCATCAAAATACTTTCTGCAAAGATATTCTAACTCATCATTTTTATCCATCGTAATGATTTTTCCATCAGCAGTTAAACCTTCCGCTAAACACAATGTTGCGTAACCTGTGAAAGTTCCTAACTCTAAAATAATTTTAGGCGCTAAAATCTTCGACAAAATGCTTAACAAACGACCTTGATATTCGCCCGAAATCATGTGAGGTTGCGTTGTACATTGGTAAGTTTCAACACGTAAACGGCTCAAGATTTCAGGTTCTTGATCCACATGATGATCTAAATACGATTCTAAAACTGGTGAAATTTTTATCATACCTTTAAAAAGTCTACAATATTACAAAAAATGCATTGAATCTCGGCTATATAAAGGAAATTTAGATAAGAAAATTTATCTAAAATAATCAAACAAAAAAAGCATTACTTTTTGGGTAATGCTTTTTGTTTTGAAAATTATTTTGATAAACTTAGGCTAAATCTTAACTTCAGCCTTACTTTAAACTTTTCCTTTCTGAATAACGGTTACAATTTCTGGATCTAATAATGTTGATGTATCTCCAAAATCAGTTTCGTCACTTGCAATTTTTCTCAAAATACGACGCATAATTTTTCCGCTTCGCGTTTTTGGTAAACCAGAAACAAACTGTATTTTATCTGGCTTTGCAATTGCTCCAATCAATTTAGAAACTCCATTTTTTATTTCTGCTTCAAGTTCTGGTGAACCTTGTACTCCGTCTTGTAAAATCACGAAAGCATATAATGCATTTCCTTTGATATCATGAGGATAACCAACAACTGCACTTTCTGCTACAGCTTCGTGTTCATTTATTGCATTTTCTATTGGCGCAGTTCCTAAATTATGACCAGAAACAATCACCACATCATCTACACGTCCTGTAATTCGATAATTTTCCATTACATCACGATACGCTCCATCTCCTGTAAAATAATATCCCGGAAATGTTGAAAAATAAGTTTCTACATAACGTTTATGATCACCATAAATAGTACGAGCCATAGATGGCCAAGGAAATTTAATTGCTAAACGTCCTTCTGCTTTCTCATTTACTGCTTCTACTTCTTTCCCTTGTTCATCCATTAAAACTGGCTGAATTCCAGGAAGTGGCAATGTTGCAAACGTTGGACGAAGCGGCGTAATTCCTGCTAATGGCGAAATCAAAATAGATCCTGTTTCGGTTTGCCACCATGTATCTACAATTGGACAATTTCCTTTTCCAATATAATCATTAAACCAGTGCCAAGCTTCTTCGTTAATTGGTTCACCAACTGATCCTAAAACTTTAAGACTTGATAAATCATATTTCTCGACATAATCTAACGATTCACGAGCTAACGAACGAATTGCTGTTGGAGCTGTATAGAAATGTGTCACTTTTAATTTTTCGACAATTTCCCAAAAACGTCCAAAATCAGGAAAACTTGGAATTCCTTCGAACATTACCGAAGTTGCTCCACAAGCTAAAGGTCCATAAATAATGTAACTATGTCCTGTAATCCAACCGATATCTGCTGTACACCAATAAATATCGTTGTGCTCCATTTGAAAAATATTATCGAACGAATAAGCCGTTTCTACCATATATCCACCACATGTATGCACCATTCCTTTTGGTTTTCCCGTAGAACCAGAAGTATACAAGATGAACAAAGGATCTTCGGCATCCATAATTTCCGCAGGACAATTATCGTCTACCTTATGCATTTCATCAATCCAAAATTTATCACGTCCACCAACCATAGAAGTAGGCTCTATAGCACGACGATAAACAATACACGACTGAATAGAAGCACAATCTTTTAACGCTTCATCACAAATTGCTTTTAAGTTAATTGATTTCGTTCCACGAAAAACTTCGTTTGCTGTCACCAAAACCTTACATTGCGCATCGTTGATACGAGAAGCTATAGCAGCAGAAGAAAATCCTGCAAAAACAATAGAATGTACCGCGCCAATACGAGCACAAGCTAACATTGCAATGGCTAATTCTGGAATCATTGGCATATAAATACACACACGATCTCCTTTTTGTACGCCATTATTTTTTAAGACATTCGCAAATTGACAAACTTTAGAATGCAATTGACGATATGTAATAATTCGAGATTCTTCTAAAGGATTATTTGGTTCCCAAATTAAAGCGGTTTTGTTTCCATTTTTTTCTAAATGACGATCCAAAACATTTTCGGTAATATTTAGTTGTCCACCTTGAAACCATTTAAAATCTGCTTGTTCAAAATTATATTCAAGTGTTTTGTCCCATTTCTTTTGCCAAACGAAGTTTCCGGCAATTTTATCCCAAAATTTTTCAGGCTCTTCGACACTTTTTTTATACGCTTTCTTATATTCAGAAAACGAATTGATTCTAAAATTGTTAATCATTTTAATTTTAATTGTGGTTTTGAATACTAAATATAAAAAAAGCGAATCAATTTATCAAATTAACTCGCTTATATTTTATAAATGAATAAAAACTATTCTATTTTCCTTTATACGGACTTGCATTGTAATATGCTAAAGCAGTTGGTAAGGCTTCTTTTATTTTAGCCATACGCGTAGCATCAGAAGGGTGAGTACTCAAAAATTCTGAAACTCCAGCGTTTCCACTTTTCGCCGCCATACGTTCCCAAAAAGGAATTGCTTGGGAAGGATCATAACCAGCCATCGCCATTAAATACAATCCTGTAACATCAGCATCTAATTCCATTTTACGAGAATAGTTTAGTAAACCAACTTGTGCACCTACAGGATATAATTGTTCAAAAACTTTTGCATATTCTGCATTTCCAATCGATCCACCTACAATTTGTCCTAAACCTTGTGCTGCCATTTGCTGAGAAGCTTGCTCCGCACTATGACCAGCCAAAGCGTGACCAATTTCGTGACCTAAAACAACAGCTAATCCCGTTGCATCTTTGGTAACAGGCAAAATACCTGAATAAACTGCAACTTTACCTCCAGGCATACACCACGCATTTACTTCGTTTGCATTCAACAACGTAAATTGCCATTGATAACCTTGTAATTGAGAAGATATTCCTTTTTCTTGATAATATTTTTCAGCGGCATATTTTAGACGTTCCCCTACCGTTTGCACCATTTTTGCATCAGCAGTACCAGTAATCACTTTACCTTGTTTAAGAACTTGAGAATACTGATTATAAGCTGTCGGAAATAAATCTGCATTCGATACTAATGACAACGATTTACGTCCTGTAACTGGATTTGTAGCACAAGAAGCTAAGACTAAAGCTCCTGCAGCTGTTAAAATTATTTTCTTCATATTTTTAAGTTTATTTACCGAGTTTCTTTTTGATTTCATTCAATTTCATCAATGCTTCAACAGGTGTTAAAGTATTGATATCTGTGTTCATAATTTCTTCTCGAATCGATTCTAAAATTGGATCATCTAACTGAAAGAAACTTAATTGCATATTATCCTGCGTTATTTTCTCCGTTTTGTTCGAGATTCCTTCATCTGTTTTCGTCGCTTCCAAAACTTTCAACACATCATTTGCTCTGTCCACCACTCGTTTTGGCATCCCAGCCATTTTAGCAACATGTATACCAAAACTATGCTCGCTACCTCCTGGAACTAATTTACGCAAAAATAATATTGTATCTTTTGTTTCTTTGATACTTACATTAAAATTTTTGATACGTTCCATTGATTTTGACATTTCATTCAATTCATGATAATGCGTTGCAAACAATGTTTTTGGTTTCAAGGCACTTTGGTGCAAAAATTCTGCAATTGCCCACGCAATCGAAATTCCATCGTACGTCGAAGTTCCTCGACCAATTTCATCCAACAAAATCAAACTTCGTTCCGAAATATTATTTAAGATACTTGCTGTTTCATTCATCTCGACCATAAACGTCGATTCCCCTGAAGAAATGTTGTCTGAAGCACCAACTCGAGTAAAAACTTTGTCAATAATTCCTAAATCTGCTGCTTGAGCTGGAACAAAACTTCCCATTTGCGCCATCAAAACAATCAAAGCAGTTTGACGTAAAAGTGCCGATTTACCAGACATATTGGGTCCAGTAATCATGATAATTTGTTGATGATCCGAATTTAACTCAACATTATTTGACACATATTGTTCGCCAATTGGTAATTGTTGCTCAATTACAGCATGACGACCTTCTTTTATATTTAGTTCAAAACCATCATTAAGAGAAGGTTTTGTGTAATTATTTTTCTCAGCTATTTCTGCAAAAGTTGACAAAACATCCAAAAAAGCAATTGCTTTTGCAGTTTGTTGAATTGGTAAAAGTTTGGTGATAATTTCTTGTAATAATTCAATAAATAATTGATTTTCTATTGCAAGAATTTTTTCTTCAGCACCAAGAATTTGTGTTTCGTATTCTTTTAATTCTTCAGTAATATAACGCTCTGCATTCACCAAAGTTTGCTTACGGATCCATTCTTCTGGCACTTTATCTTTGTGTGTATTTCGAACTTCGATATAATAACCAAACACATTATTGAACGCAATTTTCAAGGACGAAATTCCAGTTCGTTCTGTTTCACGCTGACACATTTGATCCAAATAATCTTTTCCAGAAAACTGAATTTTTCGTAATCGATCCAATTCTTCTGAAACACCTTCTCTAATCACATTTCCTTTTACAATTTGATGCGGAGGTTCGTCAGAAAGTGTATCAAAAATCTTTTGCGTTAAATCATCAATTGGTTCTATTCGTGAAAATAAATCTGCAACTTCTTTGATATTCGATTGTTCAGCAACTTCTTTTATTTCTTCCGAAATTTTAAGACTTTGTGCTAATTGTTGCAATTGACGAGGTGTAATTTTACCTGTCGAAACTTTTCCAGCCAAACGTTCTAAATCGGTTAATTGACCTAATTTCTCGCGCAAATCGTAACGTAAATCTCCAAATTTGTAGAAATATTCGACAATATTTTGACGACGTTGAATTGATTTCAAATCTTTCAACACCATCACCATCCAACGATTCAATAAACGAGCACCCATCGGAGTTTTGGTATCATCTAAAACATTTAATAATGTAACTCCTTTTGGATGTGGAGAATAAACCAATTCGAGATTGCGAATCGTAAATGGATCCATCCAAACAAAACTATCTTGATTAAGACGCTGAATAGATGTTAAATGCTGAATTTCGAAATGATGCGTATCGTCCAAATAAGCTAAAATAGCGCCAGCCGAAATAATTCCATCTTTTAAATCTTCGATTCCAAAACCTTTTAGATTCTTAGTTTTGAAAAGATTGGTTAATTTATCAATTGCAAAATCATATTGAAAAGCCCAATCATCTAACAAAAATTTACTTTTGACATCAGAAAAATTATATTTGACACGTTTCTGGTAAATCACTTCACTTGGACGAAACGATTGAATAATTTTTGCAACTTGATCTTCTTGTCCTTCAGAAACTAAAAATTCTCCAGTCGAAACATCTAACAAAGCTATTCCAAAAGCTTTATCACCTTGATGAACAGCCATCAAAAAGTTATTCGATTTTGACGATAAAACCTCATCTTGCAACGCAACACCAGGCGTAACCAACTCTGTTACACCACGTTTCACGATACCTTTTACCATCTTTGGATCTTCGAGCTGATCGCAAATTGCAACACGCAAACCAGCTTTCACCAATTTTGGTAAATAAGTATTCAAACTATGATGAGGAAAACCTGCCAAAGCGCTATTATCAGAGCCATTGGCACGTTTCGTTAAAACTATATCTAAAATGCGAGAAGCTCGCACAGCATCTTCTCCAAATGTTTCGTAAAAATCTCCCACACGGAACAACAACATCGCATCAGGATATTTCGCCTTAATCGTGTTATATTGTTTCATTAGAGGAGTTTCCTTATTCTTTACTACTTTTGTCAAATTATTATAAATTTTGAACAGCTAAGTTAGTTAAAAACGAAGTGATGAGAAAACTAAAATTAGACGAATTAGGTCGCGTTTCTGCGGAAGAATATAAAGCTATTGAAAAACATCCGATTGTTGTGGTGTTGGATAATGTGAGAAGTATGCACAATGTTGGTGCGGTTTTTAGAACTTCTGATGCATTTTTAATTGATAAAATTTATTTGTGTGGAATTACAGCAACTCCGCCTCATAAAGAAATTCATAAAACGGCAATTGGTGCAGAAAATTCTGTTGATTGGGAATATGTAAAAGATTCGAATGAATTGGTTGCAAAACTAAAAGAAGATGGTTATCAAATTGTGACGATTGAACAAACGGAAGGTTCTGTTTTGTTGAATGAATTTGAAGTTGACCAATCTCAGAAATATGCAATTGTGATGGGAAATGAGGTTGATGGTGTACAACAATCAATCATTGATCAATGTGATACGTGCATCGAAATTCCACAATCTGGAACAAAACATTCGTTAAATGTTTCTGTTTGTACAGGTATTATTTTGTGGAAATGGTATGAAGGATTTATGAAATAGCGGTAAGCGGTAAGCAAAATAAAAAAGACTCAAATCATATGATTTGAGTCTTTTTTATTGTTTAAAAATTCACCGAAACATTAATCCATTCTGGATCAAAATCGGCGTTATATTTTTTGTAGAAATTAATTGCAGGTTCGTTCCAATCCAACACTTGCCAAACCATTCCGTGGTAATTATTTGCTTTTCCGTAAACAATTAATTCATCCAATAATAATTTACCAATTCCAGAACCGCGCATTTTTTCGGTTACGATTAAATCCTCCAAATATAATCTGCGTCCTTTCCAAGTTGAATAACGGTCGTAATGCAACGCAATTCCTTCTACATTTCCGTCCACTTCTGCGACCAAAGAACCCCAAACTGGTTTATCTCCAAACCCGCATTCTTCCATTTCTTCTAAGGTTACCGTTACTTCGTCTGGTGCTTTTTCGTACAAAGCTAATTCTTTAATCAATTCCAAAATTCGAGGACAATCTTCTCTTTTTGCTTCTCGTATTGTTACATTTTTCATTATTGTGTGATGTTATTTAGTTATGCGTTTTTCGAAACTCGAAGTTCGTTTTACGAAACTTGAAATTAGTTATTTAAAAATATAACGAAATTCCTACCTCGTATTTCTAACTTCTAATTTCTAACTTCTAATTTCGTACTTAAATCGTCATTCCAATTTCAATTCCTTTGATTCTGCGATACAATTCGGTTGCGTAATTGTCCGTCATTCCCGAAACATAATCCAAGATTCCCATTACCTTTTGATACTTTGTTCCTTTCTCATATAGAAACTGAGCAGGAACTAAACGCAACGCTTTTTTCTCAAACGTTTTACGCTCTTTCTCATCTTTCAAAATTGGTGGAATAAATTGCGAAAGTAATTCAGACATTACATTATAACCTGCATTTTCTATTTCGAGAACAGAACGATGGTTGTAAATGTTTTCAATAGAGAAACGTTGAATTTCGTCTAAAACTCTTTTTGTTACTTGTTCTGTTTCATTTTTAATAACATCTAACAAAGCTGTTTTAAATTCTCCTTTTACAATCTGATCAAAATTATTTTGGTAAACCTCAACTGATTTTTGAGTCAATAAATTAATTGATTTTGCACGTAAATACGCAATTCGATCATTTTTATCTGAAATAGATTTTAATGTATTTTTTGTTTTATCAATTTGAGATGGATCTAAAGATTCAACCAAATTCAAGAATAATTTTCGGCATTTATCATGGTCAATAATTCCTAAACGTTGCGAATCTTCGACATCAATAATCGAATAACAAATATCGTCAGCCGCCTCTACCAACCAGACAAACGGATGTCGCTTGTAAATAATTGGCGAATCTTGTTCCAAAATCATATTTGTTTTTTCAGCAATCGTTCGGAAAGCTTCTTTTTGTGCTTGAAAAAATCCAAATTTCTTTCGATGCAATTGACTTTTATCTTTCGCAACCGATTCGCACGGATACTTTGCAATCGCAGCCAACGTAGAATACGTCAAACGCAAACCTCCTTCCGATTTCCCATTTTGTTGTTGTGTTAAAATTCGGATTGCATTAGCATTTCCTTCAAAATTGATTAAATCAGCCCATTCGGATTCAGTAAAATATTGTTTCAAATCTGTTTCATGACGATCAAAATACGAGGCAATCGCATCTTCGCCCGAATGTCCAAAAGCTGGATTTCCGATATCGTGACACAAACACGCCGCTGAAATCACATCATGAATACTATATTTATAAAACTCTTGCGATTCTTTGGTTAATTTATAATTTTCGGAAATAAATGTTCCAACCAAATTTCCCATCGAACGCCCAACAGACGAAACCTCTAACGAATGTGTCAATCGATTGTGGACAAACACACTTCCCGGCAAAGGAAAAACTTGCGTTTTGTTCTGCAAACGACGAAAGGCAGACGAAAAAATAATACGATCATAATCGCGCTGATATTCTGATCTCGCATCCGACGTATCGTTTGTATTACTGCGTTGATTGGTATAAATATGATTTAGAAGTTCCATAAACTGATTTAGAAAACGAATTTAACGAATAATGTCCAGTCATAAAAAAATCCGAACGGTTTCGTTCGGATTTTTGGTTTTATTTAATATAATAGTATAATACTTCAGAATCAAAAATACTTTTTTTAAGTCTTATATTTTCAACTTCATTATTCGGTATCTCAATATCTCCTAACGAAGTTTTTTGAAAATAATAATAAATCTTACCATTATTAGCTTCTAATTTTATTATCGGATCATTGTGATCATAATATTTACTCGCATTCTTAATTGGATAATTTATTGCCAAAGCTTTATCTACATTAATATAAAAGTCCTTGAAAAATATAATCGAGACAGAATAAATAAAACAAAAACATAATATAAAAATTAAAAACCTAAATGCAATAGGTATCTTTCTATAGACAAATGCTAAAGTAATACTTATTAATATAGAAAAAAACACAATTATATTAGAACTAAAACTACTATTACCATACAATGGATACTTTAAATTAAAATATAATGCTCCGAAATAAAAAAAGATATTTAAGAACGCTATAATTACAACTAAAAGAATAAGTATTTTTTTATTCATATAAAAATTATTACCAACTACCAGAAGCACCTCCGCCTCCGAAGCTTCCGCCACCGAAGCCACCAAAGCCGCCTCCGCCGCTAGATGATCCACCCCAAGAACTTCCTCCTGAGCCGAAACCTCCACCACCGAAAACAGAACTTCCTGTGTTCATGATGATAATATCGTCTAACAAACTTCTTCGTCTACCGCCATTTCCGCCATTATTACCTCCTCTACCTTTCGAAATAATAATGAAAATAAAAATGAAAAATCCTATGGCAAAAATCAATGCAAACCAATCCATTTCTGGTTCTTGAGATTTTGCTTTGTCTTGTTTGTATTTTCCTGCAAAAGCTTGAAAAATAGAATTGACTCCAGCATTTATTCCGCCAGCGTAATCACCTTGTTTGAAATACGGAATAATAACATTGTCAATAATCGATTTGTTGACACTTGGCGGTAGATAAATCTGAGCCGAATATCCTGTTCTGATTGTAATCTTACGATCTTGTTCACTCAAAACAATTACCACTCCATTATCTTTTCCTTGTGTACCAACTCCCCAATTTTGACCAATATCATTCGCAAAAGTTTCTAACGGATAACCATCCAAAGATTCAACTGTTAACACCAAAATTTGCGTAGAAGTTGAATCATCATAGGCTACCAATTTTCGTTCTAATTCATCCAATTGCATTGCATCAAAAACATGAGCATAATCTTGCACAAGCTTTTTTGGCGGATGTTTCATATTAACCAATTCATCAGGCGTTTGCCCAAAAACGGTTAAAATGGAAAGAAAAAAAGTTAGAAAAAAGTATTTAACTGTAGCTAATTTCATCTGGTAATTCGTTTGTATCATCCTCTTGATGAGGAAAATATTTCTTAAGTGCTTTGCCGGTTTTCTTAATTCCTTTGCAAAGTCCTTTTACATAATGTTCTTTTTTGAAATGCTTGACAACATCTGCTTTTATATCGTCCCAAAAGTCGTCTGGCGTTGCATTGTCAATTCCTTCATCTCCGATAATCGTAAAATTATGATCGGTTGGCGAAACATGAAACAACACACCATTTCGATATTTGGTTTTATGCATTTCCAATTGCTCGAAAACTTCTAAAGCTTTGTCAAAATGATTGGGAGAAGATTCGAATTCAATATGAATTCGAATTTCCCCACTTGTATTTTTCTCTGCTTTTTGAATAGCTTCGATTATTTTTTTTTCATCTTTTGAAGAAAGAAATTTGTGTTTCTTTTTTCCCATAATGATTAGAATTCTACTTTAGGAGCATTCTCAGATCCTGCAGCAGCTTTGAAATAACCTTTTTTCGTAGCACCTGTAAAACCAGCGATTAAACTGTTTGGGAAAGTTACAATCATGTTGTTAAATTTCTCCGCAGCATCGTTGTATTTTTTTCTTTCAAATAAAACTTCTTGTTCGATAGAAGATAATTCTGCTTGTAAAGAAGTAAAATTTTGATTGAATTTAATATCTGGATATTTTTCAACAGAAACCAATAAACGGCTTAATGTAGATCCTAATTGATCTTGCGCTTGTTGAAATTTCGCAATATTTGCATCTGTTAATTGACTTGGATCATCAATTTTAATTTGATTAGAAGTCGCTTTTGCACGTGCATCAATTACAGCTGTTAACGTTTCTTTTTCCATATTCGCAGCACCTTTTACCGTGTTCACTAAATTTGGAACTAAATCTGAACGTTTTTGATATGTATTTTCTACATTCGACCATTGTTTTTGCACACCTTGGTCTGTTGTTTTGATCGTATTCGAAACTCCAATTCCCCAGAAAACGATTCCTGCAAGAAGTAAAAGAATCACTCCACCAATAAGACATCCTTTGTTTTTCATAGTATTTTTAATTTATTATTACGTAAAAATAGTATTTTTTCAACAATATTTTATCAAAAATAAAGCCGAGCTTATTTCGAAACTCGGCTTTAATATTTTATGGATTTTAAACGTTTAATTTAATAATGTTTTTGCCCAACTTTCTTCGATTGGTAACAACCAATTATTTTTAAAATCATTCAAAGAAGAAATTCCATTATTGAAAACTTTTACATTTTTGATTTCTCCTTCTTTTACTTTTTGTTTGAATGTTGGTAATTTTTCAATAAAAACTTCTTCCTCATTTTCATACGAAACTAACATTCTGTTTAATAAATCAAACGAATAATCTGCATCAATTTCACGTACGATTTTCGTTAATTTATCGATAGAACAACCACTTGCTGTTGCTTGATTTTCGTCTACACCAACTACAATAAATTGATCGTAAGGTAAATCAAAATCAGCTAAAAGTTCAGCACCATGCGCATTCCAATCTGCTATAAAAGTATTTAGTTTAGCTGTAATAGCTTGCTTTTCTTCTGTTGAGAATTTACGATTGGCTTGAAAAATCCAAATTCTTGAATCGTCTGCTAAATTCATTTTCTCTTTATTTAAAATTTGTGTTTCAAAGATACGGAAATTTTAGATGTTAGATGTTAGATGTTAGATGTTAGATGTTAGATGTTAGATGTTAGATGTTAGATGTTAGATGTTAGATGTTAGAAAGTTAAAATTTTAGTACAAAAAAAGCCATCTCGTTGAGATGGCTTTATTCAGTATTATTTTTAAAAATTCGATTATAAATCTTTCGCTTCCATAATCAACTCAGCTAAGTCTTTTACCATAACCGTTGATTCTTTTTCGAAGTGTTTTACACCGTCAGTCATCATTGTATTACAAAATGGACAACCTGTTGCGATAATGTGTGGCTCTTTCTCTAAAGCCTCTTCTGTACGCTCGATATTGACGTCTTTGTTTCCTTTTTCTGGTTCTTTGAACATCTGCGCTCCACCAGCACCACAACATAATCCACGTGTTTTACAACGTTTCATTTCGACTAACTCGGCATCTAATTTTTCGATTAATTCGCGAGGCGCTTCATACACATCGTTACCGCGTCCTAAATAACAAGGATCGTGGAAAGTGATTCTTCTTCCTTTGAACGTTTCAGAGCCTTCTAATTTCAATTTACCTTCGTTGATTAACTGTTGTAAATATTGAGAATGATGCAAAACTTCATACTCTCCACCTAAACTTGGGTACTCATTTTTTAAGGTATTGAAACAATGTGGACAAGTCGTTACGATTTTTTTCACTTCGTAAGCATTCAGAACTTCAATGTTCATCATAGCTTGCATTTGAAAAACAAATTCGTTTCCGGCACGTTTTGCAGGATCACCTGTACATGATTCTTCTGTTCCTAAAACGGCGAACTCTACACCAATATTATTTAAAATCTTAACGAATGCACGTGTTATTTTTTTAGCTCTATCATCAAAACTTCCAGCACATCCAACCCAAAACAAAACTTCTGGTTGTTTGCCTTCGGCCATATATTGAGCCATTGTTTTAACTGTAATATTTGACATATTTTTTTGTAGTCTTTGTGTTATTTGAATGGATTTGGTTTAATGTTTTCCATCATCAAAAACTTGAATCGAAACATTTTTTTCTACCAAATCTGTAAATTTACCATTGTATCGTGTTGCTTTTACTAAATGGTTGTCGACCCAATGATAATTTCCTCCACGAGGTTTTCCCATTAAAAGTCCATGATATTTGAAACCATGTTTTTTCAACCAAATTTCTGTGTACTCACGATGTTCTTCTGTACGTGATGTAAAAAATGTGATAATATGCCCTTCGTCGTACCATTTGTTTAACGTTACCAAAGCATCAGGATATAACTCCGCAGTTAGCATACGTTCTGGTTCTTCATTTGGAATATCATCGCAAATTGTTCCATCAATGTCAATTAAATAATTTTTAACATTTTCTGGTAAAATAGGACTTACTCTTTCTCCGTTTTCAATTTTTTCCTCTAAGAAATTTTCCATGTGTGCTGTGTTTGTGTGTTATGTACAAAAATTAATAGTTCTTTGAGAATGAGTAATTGTATTTTACAATTTTAATCGTTTGCCCAATTCAATCTATCCGCATTGTTAAATTGCCAAGGAGCTCCATTGTTTTCGACATTTGTCATCATCATGTTCAACTCGTTTGGTGCAGCAGATTGTTCCATTACCAAATAACGACGTAAATCAACAATAATTGATAACGGATCGATATTTACTGGACAAGCCTGTGTACATGCATTACAAGATGTACATGCCCATAATTCTTCTGGTGAAATGTAATCGTTGACAAGCATTTTACCATCATCCACAAAACTTCCGTTTGCATCGATGTTTTTACTTACTTCTTCTAAACGATCACGAGTATCCATCATAATTTTTCGAGGAGATAATTTTTTCCCTGTCAAATTTGCTGGACATTCAGACGTACAACGCCCACACTCCGTACATGTGTAGGCATTCAATAATTGTACTCTGTTTAAATCAAAAATATCTTTTGCTCCAAATGTTTCTGGCTCTCCCTGTGGTTCGGCAGGTGCTGCGTAA
Organism: Empedobacter sp. R750; assembly: GCF_030324345.1. Taxonomy (NCBI): domain Bacteria; kingdom Pseudomonadati; phylum Bacteroidota; class Flavobacteriia; order Flavobacteriales; family Weeksellaceae; genus Empedobacter; species Empedobacter sp. R750. The sequence continues at coordinate 124,038 of NZ_JACAGF010000003.1, forward strand.
GGATCTGCATTTGGATCCATCATCATTTTTACCTCATCTGTTACAGATTGTAAATTATTGAATTCTCCTTTTGGTTCTAACTTAGAAAACCATGTATTTGGAAAAGCCAAAATGATGTGTAAATGTTTTGAATAATACAAATAATTTAAGAAAAAGAAAATTCCGATGATATGAAACCACCAAGCTGCTCTTTCTATAATTGTAATAAATGTGATGTCGTTGAATTGACTAATAATTGGTGCTGTTAACCAAGAAGAAATTGGAAAAGATCCTGTTTCGATATAATGAGGTGCACCCATTTTTTGTAACACTTGATCTGCACCATTCATTGTAAATAAAGCCAACATAAATGCAACCTCCATAATTAGGATATAATTAGCATCGTCTTTTGCCCAGCCTTTCATTTCTGGTTTCCAAAAACGTCCAACTTTTACAAAGTTTCTTCTACAGAAGAAAATGATACACGAAACCATCACCAAAAAGGCTAAAATCTCGAAAAACCCTATCATTCCGTTATAGAAACCTCCTAAGAAACTTAGAATACGGTGTGTTCCGAATACACCATCGATGATAATTTCTAATACTTCGATATTGATTAAAACAAATCCTACATAAACAAAAACATGTAGAATACCAGCAAGAGGACGAACAGTCATTTTACCTTGTCCTAAAGCCACACGAGCCATCGTTTTCCACCTTTCCGCAGGATGATCGAAACGATCTATTTCTTTCCCTAATTTGATGTTACGTATAAGTTTCTTTACGTTTTGCGCAAAGAACCAAATACTTCCTATCATAATTAGAAGAAAGATTACATTTGGAATGTACTTCATCATTTTTTATTAGTTTTTTTTGAGTTTTGAGTATTTAAATTTTAGTTTTGATTTTATGGCTGAACTGGTTGCTTTTTACCAAAAACAGAGATGTTCACATAACGACTTGGGTTTTTCTTTAAGTCTGTTACCAATTCATTCATATTTTTGATTGTCGCTTCAAGCTCGTTAGCAAGCGTTTCGTCTTTTGCTAATTTTCCTAAAGAACCTTTTCCATTGTTCATATCTTCTAACAATGTATTTAAGTTTTTAGATGCATTTTCGAAATTCTTAATCACTTGATCTAATTCTAACGAATTTAATTTATCCGCAGTTTTTCCAAATTTGTCAACCGTAGCTTTTGCAGAAGCCATTGTAGCACTTGCGTTGTTAAGCGTTGTGTTCAATGTTTTCTCGTTTGTTTTGATCAAATTATTTGCACTATTTGATGTTGCAGTCAACGATTGCGCTGTTTTGTCGAACGAATCAATTGTATGATTCAAATTTCTCAACATTGCTTTAATATCTTGTTGAGTTGACGGATCTAATACGTTATTTACACTTCCTAATGTTTGATTAAAACTTAATAGAACACTGTCTAATTTTGCTTGAGTTGGTGTTAATTGTTTCGTCAAACCATCTAACATTCCGCCTGCAATACGACCTTGTAAATAATCACCATCTTTTGCTACATCTGGTCCATAGTCTAATAAAAGTCTAACTTCTGGTCCAGACATAATTCCTGGTTCGTAAATTTCTGCAATTGTTTTTTTCGAAAATTGAATATCTTTTTCGACAGAAATCACGACTTCAAAATAGATAGGTTTTGCAGTATCTATAATTTTAATTTCTTTCACCTGTCCAACTCTCAAACCGTTTACAGAAACAGGTTTAGAAGGAGCTAATCCGCTTACATTTTCGTATTTCACTGTAAACAAACGTCCTGATGAAAAAATATTTTGACCTTTTAAGAAATTGAATAGCATGAAAAAACCTACTAAGGTTAAGATGGTAACAACTCCTATTTTTAATTCTTTAGATAACTTCACTTGTTATGATTTTATGCAAAAATAAAATTTAATTTGTAAAGAAACATTTTATATTACGTTTACATTGGTTCTTCACCATTAAATGTAACGATAAAGGCGTTTCTAAAACCTTTGTCTTGTACTTGTTTCAATGTTTTTTGAGCAGATTCCATTGTTTTATCAGAACCATAATAATATTTCTGAAGTCCACCTTCTTTTACTCGCAACACATTTGTCAATCCATTAAACTTTTCGTCTTTGTCTTTATATTTTTTATTTGATGTCATAAACTGAACACGATAATTTTTACCGCCTTCTAATTTTTTATTCGTTTCAAATTCCACAATTTTAGCACCAGAAAATCCTTTACGTTTTACCGTTTGCAATAAATCATCTGCACGAGATTGCAAATCTGTTTCCCCGTAATAATAGACGTAATTATCACCTTCCTGAATCACATCTAAATCTGTTAAACCTCTTAATTGCGGCGAAGTTGAAGAGAATTTCATTTTAGATTCCATTACCCTTACCTTCAATTTTTTTCCTTCTACAGGTTTTTCAACTTTTTTAACTGGTTTAGGTTTTTCGTCCTCGTCTTCTACTCCACTTCTACGATCATATTCTTTTTTGAATTGTTTAAAAGCTTCATAAATTGTAGTCGTCGTTTTATCTTTTCCTTCGTCTGATGCTAAAAATGTTCCTTCATCATAATTCGAAATAAAACCTAGCTCAACCAAAACTGAAGGCGAAGCATTTCCTCTCAACACGTGAAAATTTGCTTGTTTAACACCTCTACTTTTTCTGAAATCACGATTCACGAAACCTTTTTCTACCAAATCTGCAAAACGAATAGATTGCTCTTTGTAAGCTGCATTCATAATCTCGAAAGCGATAACCGCTTCTGGATCATTTGGATTAAATTTTTCGTAACGTTCTTGATCTTTCTCTAAAAACACAACCGAGTTTTCACGTTTAGAAACCTCATCTGTTTCGTTAGATCGTTTCAATCCCATTACAAATGTTTCTGTTCCTGTTGCGCTTTTGTTATCAGCAGAATTACAGTGAATCGAGACAAATAAATTCGCATGATTATCATTTGAAATTCGTGTACGTTCCCATAATTCTAAAAAAATATCTGTATCACGTGTTAAAACTACCTTAACATCTTTGTGATTTTTCTTAATTAATTCCGCCAATCTTTTCGAAACATCTAACGTGATATTCTTTTCATAATCAGCGACTCCCCTTGCTCCAGCATCATGTCCACCATGACCAGCATCAATAACAATTACAAAATTTTGCTTTTTTTGTGCAAATGAAAATGTAGAAAATACCATCATCATCGCAAAAAATAAATACTTTTGTATGTTAATCATTTTTAAACTCATACTATAGGTTTGTTTTTTTGATTAATTTTGACGCAATTTATAAAAAATAAGTTTTTCAATTTGTTTACAAAGGCAATTAAATCGATTTTATTTTTTAGTCCAGTTATGGTTTGCACCGTTTCTTTTGGACAAGTTAAGCAAAATAATAACGATAAAGATCACTCTAAGATAGTTTCTGATTCTGTGAAATTAGATACTATTATCCCTGTAAAAGAGAAATTAGAGTTTGTGGTAGAGCACAATTCCGAGGACGAAATACATAATCGTAAAAAACGTATGACTTACCTTTTGCGTAAGGCACATGTAGTTTACGGCGATATGACTATTGATGCAGATTATATCGAACTAAATTGGGATACAGGTGATGTATATGCCGAAGGTAAACGCGATTCTATTGGGAATATTATTGAAAAAACTAAGTTTACACAAGGTCAACAAGAAATTTTGCAAGATGCTTTCAAGGTAAATTTCAAAACGAAAGTTGGAATTGCGTATAACATTCGCATGACTCAAGAAGATGGAATCATCATTGCAGATAAAGCGAAACGTGTTAATGATTCGGTAATGTTACTAAAACGTGCCGATTTTACAACGGATACTTATTTTAAAGAAGGAAAAGATACGCGACCAGATTATTTTCTTCGTGCCAAAGAAGGAAAAATGATTGATAAAAATGGTAAGAAAACATTAATTACCGGCCCTATCAATATGTGGATTTACGATGTGCCAACACCGTTAGCATTACCATTTGGGTACATCCCAGCGATGGGCGCAAAACGTGCCGCAGGTATTTTGATGCCTCGCCCAGGTGAGCGTACAAATCTTGGTTTCTTTATCGAAGATTTAGGGTTTTATGTTCCATTTGGAGATAATTTCGATTTAAAACTTTCGGGAGATGTTTATACAAAAGGTAGTTGGGCTGCTAGAGCCGAGTCTACCTATAAAAAACGTTATAAATACAATGGACGACTTGCAGCGAATGTAGAAAATCGCTTAACTGGTATCAAAGGTCTTACCGAAGGTTCTAATGCGTTTTCTAAACAAAATATGTTTGGTGTAATGTGGTCGCATAGCCAAGACCCAAAAGCAAATCCATATTGGCTGTTCAATGCCAACGTTAACTTTTCGAGTTCGAAATATTACCGTGAATCTGTACGAAATCAATACATCAATACTGGACAAGTTTTTACAAACAACGTTAACTCGTCTATCAACTTAACAAAAAACTTTGAGAATGCACCTCTAACAGCTCAATTGAGTTTGTCTCACTCTCAAAACTATAATACTGGAGATATTAACATTGCATTTCCTCGTTTCAATTTGACAATGTCTCGTATTTTCCCTTTTGCAAAGAAAAATATGCCAAAAGAAGGTTTAATTCAAAATCTTGGTTTAACATATAGTATGCAAGCCGGAAATGAAGTTAACACCAACGACAAAGATATTTTTACAGATAAAATGTGGAAAGATCAAATGCGAATGGGTGCGAATCACAAAATTGGTTTGCAAACAGGTATTACACTTGCTAATTATTTCCCATTAACACTTTCTTCTGACTATAATGAAGTTTGGGGTGATAATCGTTTGATTAAAAATTACAATTCTGTTAACGGAAAAGTAGAAGATACAACATTGAAAGGATTCAATTCTTATCGAACATTTAATTTCAATGCTTCTGTTTCAACAAATATTTATGGATTATATCTTAATCCAAATAAAGATGCTAAGATTTTAGGAATTCAGCACGTAATTACACCATCTATTGGTTATAGTTATACGCCAGATTTCCAAAGTCAATCTTGGGGATATTACAAACCTTATCAAAACCAAAATCAAGAAGAAGTTTGGTACAACCAATATCAAAACATGTTATATGGTGTATCAATTCCTGGTTTAACAAATTCATTAAACTTTGGACTTTCGAATAACTTGGAGATGAAAATTAAGGATGCTAACGATCCGAAAGGTTTCAAAAAAGTAAAGATTTTTGAATATTTACGTTTGAGTTCATCTTATAATTTCTCTGCGGACGAATTTAAACTTTCTCCAATTAGTATTAATGGAATGACATCTTTGTTTGATAGAAAAGTTAATGTGCAATTCTCGTCAACTGTTAATCCATATAAAATTCAACGTTACATTAATGCTGAAGGAAATGAAGTTGCTCAATACATTGATGAACTTGGCTTAGGAAATCTTCGTATTTCTAATATGACATTAGGAACTGGTTATACTTTTGACAATAGTACATTTGGTGGAAAACGTTTCGATGCCAAGAACTATAAAAAGCGAGGAACAGTTCGTGACGAAAATTTCTATTACGACAGCGATAATTATGCTCAATTTGCTATTCCTTGGAGTTTAACAGCAAATTTAAGTTATAATTATAGCAAAGGAACAGAACGAAAAGGAAGTAGCACAGGTTCTATTGCAATGAATGGTAAAATTTCGCCAACACCATATTGGGCAATTTCGGCAAATGCAACTTACGATTTCATCAAAAGTGAAATTACCTATGTACGTTTTGGTTTTGAAAGAGATTTACGAAGCTTTACCTTATCGTTCAACTGGACGCCAATGGGAACATATAAAAGTTATGATTTCTTTATCGGAATCAAAGCATCAATCTTACAAGATTTAAAATACAACGACAGATCAAGACTTAATTACTAAAAAAAATATTAATATGAAAAAACAAATCGTTCATACAGAAAAAGCACCACAAGCAATTGGACCTTATTCACAAGGTGTAAAATACAACGGATTTATTTACACATCAGGACAAATTCCTTTCAATGTAGAAAAAAATGAGTTGGTTACGACTGGTATTCAAGATGAAGTTCATCAAGTCATGAAAAATGTAATTGCTATCTTAGGAGCTGGTGGAACAACAATTGATCAAGTTGTAAAAACAACTATTTTCGTTAAGGATTTGAATGATTTCAATGCTGTTAACGAAGTTTACGCTTCTTATTTTAATGATGAAAATTATCCTGCACGCGAATGTGTAGAAGTTGCTCGTTTACCACGCGACGTAAATGTTGAAATTTCTGTAATCGCCATTGCAGACTAATAAAATATTATGCTAAAAGACAAAACTGTATTAAGAAACACAATTGCTGTAATAGTAGGATTAGCTGTAATCTATGCTATCATACAATTTGGTCTTATATACAACGCGGATAGATTAGGATGGGACGACAAAGTTTTTCCGGAATGGAGACACATCATCAAATATTTTTCGCACCAAGAAGGGAAAAAATTCGAAGTTCAATTTTTTGGATCAATGCTAGCAATTAGTGGAATTGCAGCTTTAGTTGGAGGTGTCATAACAGCACTTATCGTAAGAAGAGCTAAACAAGCTTACACGATGTTTGTAGGTTTTATTGTGCTAATCGTTGCTTTAGGCGACGTTCTTTTCACGCCTTATCACCCAACTTGGTACGAAATTGCGATCTGTCCAGTTTTATTCTTTTCATCATGGATTGGAGGTTTAATTGTAGATTTGATTTACAAGAAATTTTTCAAAAAATACAAACCATCCAGCCAATCATATTAAACTAACATTATGTCTGAAAAAGATAGAAAAATTAGAGTTGCCATTTCGATTGGCGATTATAACGGAATCGGAATTGAGGTTATCTTAAAAACCTTACAAGAAAAAGAAATAACTGAGTTTTTTACACCTGTTATTTTCGGTTCTACCAAATTATTATCGTATCAAAAAGATCGTTTAAAATTTGACCGAATCAATTTTCAAGGTATTCAAGATGCAAATCAAATTGTAGACGGAAAAATCAATGTGGTTAATCTTTGGAAAGATCAAATTGATGTACATTATGGTAAAGTAACCAAAGAAGCTGGTGAACACGCTTATCAATCATTAAAAGCGGCTGCAAAATCTGTTTCAGATGGTTTTACAGATGTTTTGGTAACAGCTCCAATTAATAAAGATAATATTCAGTCCGAAGAATTTCATTTCCCAGGTCATACCGAATATTTAGGAGAAGTTTGGGGAGGAAAACCTTTGATGTTCTTAGTTTCAGAGAAATTGAGAGTCGGTTTAGTGACGCAACATATTCCGATTAGCGAAGTTGCCAAACAGATTAATCCAAAATCTGTTTATGCAAAAATTCAACAAATTCATAAAAGTTTGATTGAAGATTATGCCATCGAAAAACCAAAAATTGCAGTTCTTGGACTTAATCCTCATGCAGGTGACAATGGTCTGTTAGGATCAGAAGAAAAAGAAATTATTTCGCCAGTTATCGAGCGTTGCATTAACGAAAATCAATTAGTTTTCGGACCTTATTCAGCAGATAGTTTTTTCAATCCAAGTAATTTAGACGCTTTTGATGCTGTTTTGGCCATGTATCACGATCAAGGATTGGTGGCTTTCAAAACAATTAGTTTTGATGAAGGAGTTAATTATACAGCTGGATTAAAATTTGTACGAACTTCGCCAGATCATGGTGTAGCTTACGACATCGCAGGAAAAGGAATTGCAAACGAAGAATCATTTAAGGAAGCTATTTTTTCGGCAATCGAATTATATAAAAATCGAAACGAATACCAAGAGCTAACAAAAAATGTATTGCAACATATTCCTCTAAAATTAGAAAAAGGCGATAATAAAGAATAAAAATTTAAAATAAGTTGCAAAGAGCTATTAATTTTAAATAAATTAGATTATCTTTGCACACCTTTTTGTGGTATGGACAAGTTAAAAAATTATAATATTGTATTTACAAGCTTGCCTTTTGGTAAGAGTGATTTTACATTCGAATTATCACAATCGTTCTTTGATTTATTTGAAATTGAGCAAGATTTTGACAATCCTAATTTAATTGCAACAATTATTTTAGATAAAAAATCTACAATGCTTGAGTTAGAAATCAGCTTAAAAGGGGACATTACAGTTCCTTGTGATTTGACTGGAGAATTGTTTCAGCAAGAAATTTCGAATAATGCAGAATTAATTGTTAAATTTGGCGACGAGTTTGACGATACTGATTTTGAGATGTGGGTAATTCCAAGAGAAGAATACCAAATCAATATTGCGCAAGTTCTTTATGAATTGGCAATGCTATCAGTACCAACAAAACGAATTCATCCCGATGTCTTGAATGGCAAAAGCGATTCTGAAATGATTGAATTGTTAGACCAATACAGCATTTACGAATTAGACGAAGATGCAGAAGACGAGCATTACGATGAAGACAACAACAATGATGACGATGACGATAATAACGACATTGATCCTCGTTGGGCAAAATTGAAAGATTTGAAACCTTAATTGGTTTTTATTATTAAAATAAATTATAGAAATAAAGAAAAAAAAGTAGTTAGATATGGCACATCCTAAGAGAAGACAGTCGTCAACAAGAAGAGATAAACGTAGAACACACTACAAAATCGAAGCTCCACAATTAGCAATCGATAAAACAACAGGTGAAGCACACTTATACCACAGAGCTCACTGGTCTGACGGAAAATTATACTACAAAGGAAAAGTAGTATTAGAAAAAGTACAAGAAGTTACTGAATAATATAATCTTCGAAAGATTTTGAAGCTGTTTCTAAAAAGAAACAGCTTTTTTTATTTTTTTTTCAATACCTTTGAAATCGTTTTATAGAAAACAAACATAAAAGGTCAAATAAAAAACCGCATTATATGGACATTAAAGACATTCAAAATTTAATTAGATTCGTATCAAAAGCAGAAGTTGCTGAAGTGAGCATCAAACAAGATGACATTGAAATCAAAATCAAAACTTTAGCAAGCGTACCTGCACAAGTTGCATCTCAACAAATTTATGTACCACAAGCTCCTGTAGCTCCAGTTGCCGCTACTCAAGCGTCTGCAGCTGCACCAGCAAATAACTCTACAACATCAACAGAAGAAGAAAACAGTAATTTAATTACAGTTAAATCTCCTATGATTGGTACTTTCTACCGTTCTGCAGGACCAGGTAAAGAACCTTTTATTAATGTAGGTGATGCTATTGCTCCAGGTAAAGTTTTATGTATTGTTGAAGCAATGAAATTATTCAACGAAATCGAATCAGAAGTTTCTGGAAAAATTGTAAAAATCTTAGTGGACGACGCTAGTCCAGTTGAGTACGATCAACCATTATTCTTAATTGATCCAGCTTAATCAATTACATCTAAAAAATTATGTTTAAAAAGATATTAATCGCTAATAGAGGTGAAATTGCAATGCGTATTATACGTACTGCAAAAGAAATGGGAATCAAAACGGTTGCTGTTTACTCTAAAGCAGACGAGACTTCATTACACGTACGTTTCGCTGACGAAGCTGTGTGTATTGGTCCTGCTCCAAGTAAAGATTCGTACCTAAAAATGGCTAACATCATCGCGGCTGCAGAAATTACTGACGCGGATGCTATTCACCCAGGTTACGGGTTTTTATCTGAAAACTCTACTTTTTCTAAAATCTGTGCTTCTAACGGAATAAAATTCATCGGTGCTTCTGCAGACAATATCGACCGTATGGGAGATAAAGCTAATGCGAAAGCTACTATGAAAGAAGCTGGTGTTCCTGTAGTACCAGGTTCTGATGGTTTATTAGAAAGTTATGAGCAAGCCTTAGAAGTTGCGCGCGAAATTAAATACCCAGTTATGATGAAAGCTACTGCCGGTGGTGGTGGTAAAGGTATGCGTGCAATTTGGAAAGAAGAAGATTTATTACACGCATGGGAATCTGCTCGTACAGAAGCTGCTGCAGCTTTTGGTAACGACGGAATGTACATGGAAAAATTGATCGAAGAACCACGTCATATCGAGATTCAAGTTGCAAGTGACCAAAACGGTAAAGCTTGTCACTTATCAGAGCGTGACTGTTCTATTCAACGTCGTAATCAAAAATTAGCAGAAGAAACTCCATCTCCAATCATGACAGACGAATTACGTCAACGTATGGGAGATGCTGCAGTTAAAGCTTGTGAATATATCGGTTATGAAGGTGTTGGTACAATTGAATTCTTAGTTGACAAACATGGAGATTTCTATTTTATGGAGATGAATACTCGTATCCAAGTAGAGCACCCAATTACAGAGCAAGTAACAGGTTTCGATTTAATTCGTGAGCAAATTATGTTAGCTGCTGGTGAGCCAATCTCTGGTCAAAACTATTATCCAAACGGACATTCTATCGAATGTCGTATCAATGCAGAAGATCCTTACAACGACTTCCGCCCTTCTCCAGGGAAAATTACAAATATTAATATTCCTGGTGGTAATGGTGTTCGTATAGATACACATTGTTATGCTGGATATACAATTCCGCCAAACTACGATTCTATGATTGCAAAAATCATTGTTACTGCACAAACACGTGAAGAAGCAATTGCAAAAATGAAACGTGCGTTAGGAGAATTCTATATCGAAGGTATCAAAACTACAATTCCTTTCCACTTACAGTTGATGGATCACCCAGATTTTATCGCGGGTAACTACACAACTAAATTTATGGAGGATTTTGTTTTTGACGAATCTTACGCAAATTACGGAGAATTATAAGAAATTAAATTTTCGAAATATTAAAAATCCAGAACGAATGTTCTGGATTTTTTTATGTCATTGTGTCAGCAAAAATCAAATGGCTTAATTGTTGAAAATATCACCTCAGAAAAGTAGTAAATAATCAATTCAATCATCACATCTAAAATCAAAATCTAAACTATTTGATAAGATTCAATCCGAATTGTTAATTTATAGTGAATGAATTGATTGTAATATTACTTTTTACTATTAAAAATCATTAATAATTTATACATTTGCACTCCAAATTTAAGGTAGATGAATATTACTAAAAATACAACAGACAAATTAAACGCAGTATTAACTGTAACTGTTGATAAGGCAGATTATCAAGAAAAAGTAGTTGACGTATTAAACCAATACAGAAAAACAGCTAACATCAAAGGTTTCCGTAAAGGACAAGTTCCAATGAGCTTTGTAAAAAAACAATACGAACAAGCTGTTATTTTTGATACAGTTAACGAAATTTTACAAAAAAGTGTATCTGAATACATCAACACAGAAAAATTATCAATCTTAGGAAATCCAGTTCCTGTAATGAAAGACGTTGATTGGGATGCTGATCAATTATCATTTGATTTCGAATTAGGATTAGCTCCAGAATTTGATGTTGATTTATCTAAAGTAGAAGTTGAAAGCTACAAAGTAAAAGTTGCTGACGACGAAATCCAAAAATATGTAGATAATTTCGCTGCTCGTTTTGGATCATTAAAATCTTTAACTGAAGCTGAAGCTGAAGCTGTATTGAAAGTAGAAGCTGCTGTAGAAGGACAAGAAGCTAAACCAACATTTATCCGTTTAGAAGAATTGAAAGATGCTTCTGCATTTATCGGTAAAAAAGCTGGTGATGTTGTAGAAGTAAATTCTAACGATATTTTTGACACTGCTGAAGAAGCTGCACAACAATTGAACACAGAAGTTTCTGAAGAAGGAACTAACGTTACGTATACAATCAAAGAAATTAACAAAGCTGAAAAAGCAGAAGTTAATCAAGAATTATTTGATAAAGTTTATGGAGAAGGAGCTGTAGATTCAGAAGAAGCTTTCCGTAACAAAATCAAAGAAGAGTCAGAAAACATGTACAACAAAGAATCTGACAAACAAATTATCAATGACGTTGTAGCTAAATTATTAGATACAGTTCAATTTGATTTACCAACAGAATTTTTAACAAAATGGTTAATCACTTCTAACGAAAATGTAACTTCTGAAGAGCAAGCAAAAGAAGAATTGGTAAAAATGGACAAAGGTTTACGTTACCAATTAATCGAAGCTAAAATTGCTGAAGTTAACAATGTAGAAGTAAATGCTGAGGAAGTAAAAGAAGCTGCTTTTGCTGCAATCAAAGATCAATTAAAAATGTACGGTCAAACTTCTATTCCAGAAGAAACATTACAACAAATTGCAATGTCTGCTTTACAGAATCAAGAAGAATACAACCGTTTATCATACCAAGTGTTTACAGACAAAATGTTAGACATTTTCAAAAACAATGTAAAATTGAACGAGAAAGAAGTAACATTTGACGAGTTTGTTGACATTATTACAGAAAAAAATAAAGAATTAGCAGAAGCTTAATCACTTCTAAAAAATTCTTTATACCTTTCATTTAAAATCTAAATTTAATAATGAAAAACGTAGGAGAAGAATTTAAAAAATATGCGCTGTTAGACAAAGGAATTAGCTCTTTACATATGGAGAGTTACATCCAAAATACAACGCCTTACATCGTTGAAGAAAGAAAATTGAACGTTGCACAAATGGACGTTTTCTCTCGTTTGATGATGGACAGAATCATCTTTTTAGGAACAGGAATCGATGATCAAATTGCGAATATTATTCAAGCGCAATTATTATTCTTAGAAAGTGTGGATGCAACAAAAGACATTCAGATTTATGTTAACTCACCAGGTGGTGGTGTTTATGCAGGATTAGGAATTTACGACACTATGCAGTTAGTAAAACCAGACGTTGCAACAATTTGTACAGGAATGGCAGCTTCTATGGGAGCAGTTTTATTATGTGCAGGTGCAGCAGGAAAACGTTCGGCACTTAAACATTCTCGCGTGATGATTCACCAACCTTTAGGAGGAGCTCAAGGACAAGCAACTGATATGGAAATTACATTGAAGGAAATCTTGAAATTGAAAAAAGAATTATATGATATTCTTGCAACTCATTCTGGTCAAACTTTCGAGCAAATCGAAAAAGATGGTGAACGTGATTACTGGATGACGTCTACAGAAGCAAAAGAATATGGAATGATTGACGAAGTATTATTACCTCGTAAATAATTTTAAATTCAATAAAATACAAAAAAAGGATACTCAAAATTTTGAGTATCCTTTTTTTCGTTTACAAATACTTAAAAATTTGTAAAATCATAAGAATGAAGCATAAAAAACAATAGTCTAAAATAGGATAATTTTATCCTTTATTTTACCATAATTTATACTGATAGAAATTAACAAATAAATATTTTCTATCTAAAAGAAAATAAATACCTTTGCATCTTAATTAAGTATAGAAAATTGGAAGAAAATAAGTGCTCTTTTTGCGGAAAAAGCAGAAACGAAGTAAATATTTTAGTGTCTGGAATCGACGGTAATATTTGTGATAATTGCATAGAACAAGCTCATGGTATAGTTTTAGAAGAATCGAAATTTAACGAAAATAACGATTTAATAAAACCATTAACGCTAAAATCTCCGAAAGAAATTAAAGAGTTTTTAGATGATTACGTGATTGGTCAAGACCAGGCAAAAAAAATATTGTCAGTTGCCGTATACAACCATTACAAAAGAATATTGCTAGACAAAGAAAATGATGTAGAGATTGACAAATCGAACGTTATTTTAGTTGGAGAAACAGGAAGTGGAAAAACATTATTAGCAAAAACAATTGCTAAGTTATTAAATGTTCCATTTGCAATCGTTGATGCAACTGTACTTACAGAAGCTGGATATGTAGGAGAAGATGTAGAAAGTATTTTGACGCGTCTTTTACAATCTGCTGATTACAATGTAGAGCTTGCCGAAAAAGGAATCGTATTTATTGATGAAGTAGATAAAATTGCACGTAAAAGTGACAATCCATCTATTACACGTGACGTTTCTGGAGAAGGTGTACAACAAGCTTTGCTTAAAATTTTGGAAGGAACTATTGTTAACGTGCCACCAAAAGGAGGACGTAAGCATCCTGATCAAAAATTTATAGAAGTTAATACAAAAGATATTTTGTTTGTGGCTGGTGGAGCTTTTTCTGGAATAGAAAAACACATTGCAGATCGTTTGAAGAAACACGTAATTGGTTTCAAGAATGAGGATCACAAAGAAATCGAAAATCTTTTGGATGAAGTAAATGCACAAGATTTGAAAAACTTTGGTATCATTCCAGAATTAATTGGACGTTTACCAATTATTACGTATCTTAAAGCATTAGATAAAGAAGCGATGAGAGCTATTTTGACAGAACCAAAAAACTCTCTAATGAAACAATATACAAAACTTTTTGCCCTAGACGGAAAAGAGCTTGTAGTGACGGACGAAACCCTAAATAGAATTGTAGACCGTGCCAATGAACTGGGGTTAGGAGCTCGAGGATTGCGAGCAGTTACGGAAGAAATCTTTACTGATTTAATGTATAACATTAAAGATTTACCAGAAAAAGTTATAATATAATCTATTGTATAGTAACTTATTAATAAATATTTTTATATTTGTAATGAAATTATTTTTTAATTTTAATAAAAACCTACCAAAATAACATAATTTATGAAAAAGAATCTACTTGCTTTATTCGTACTTGGTGCGATATATAGCGCTTCTGCGCAAGATACGTATATCAAAGACGCTGTGATAGTCAAAGTTAATCCTAATACTTTATTCTATAACGGAGGAAATGTAAATGTTAGTACAGATCAAATAACTGCTACAACTGAGAAAATAATTAATCAAGGGAATATCCAAATTCAAGGTGGTTTTACAAACGTAAATGAAACTGGAAAAAACTTTGTAAACAAGTACACTAGCTCAACATCTTATGGTCAATTAATCATTAAAGATGCTAGTAGTGTTACAGGAAAAGTAGCTATTGAAAGATCTGTTCCTGATTTAACAAATGATGAATATATTATCTCGTTACCGTACAAAAATACATTAGCTAAAGATGTTATAAATTCTATGACTGGAGGTAATTTCTTCTCAGGAAATTGTACTATTAATGTAGATTGTGGTTTAAACAAAAGGTATACTCAATCTCTTTTTGTGTGGGATGTTGAAGAAACAGAATATGATGCTGTTGACAACAATTATACCATTACTCCAGAACGTAGATATTTATTAAATTTAAGAAATGGAACTAATGTAAAGTCTACAATTAATTCTTTAGGAGCTGTTAGTTCGTTAGTATTTGCTGGTATTCCTAATAACAATCAAACAAATTATACTCTAAAAAGTGGATTAAAAGGAAAATCTTCCGATTTTGCAAATCTTGCTTGGAAAGATTGGAAAAATAGAATCAATAATTATGCAGAGTCTTATGATTCATATTTAGGAAATCAAACAGGAACTAAATATGATACTGATGTACTTTTTGGAAAAAACTTACATAGACTAGCAAATCCATTTACATCAAATTTAGATTTATCAAATGTAAATACTAATTCTTCATGGATTACATTTGCTACAACTGCTGGCTCAAATCAATCACCAGCAAATGCTTGGGGAGCATTAAGATTTAGAGTATTCAAGGTAGCTAATGATTACATAATTAAATGGAATAGTAATTCAGGAAATACTAGTACAGGAAATACAACTGCACTTAGTGCTTACTTATCAAAAAATGGATCAAATAATAATTATTTTTGGATAGGAAGTCCTGAGGCTTTATTAGTAAAACCATATGAATCATTCTATGTAGACTATTACGCTATTAATTCATCTGTTAATGGAGGACGTATTGTTAGTGCTAATGTAAACCTTAAAGATAGTAATAAAACATTTAATAGTAATTTTATCACAACAGGAACTTCTAGTCCTGTTTATAGTAGAAGTTCACAAAATCAAACAAATCAAGACACCACATTACTTGATAATCAAGAATTAAAAGAAAATGGTTTAGTAACAGATTTTGATTTTACACAATTGGAATTGTATTTGAGTAAAGATAACCAATTACAAGGAAATGCGGCCTATTTGTTAAATGCTAACTTTATGGCTACAGGCTCTTCTAATCCTGCTAAAATTACTAATCCTATTTTTTTCTATGAAGAAGACAAAGAAGGAAATGTATTGTTAGATTCTCAAACATTAACTAATCAATTCAATAATGAAGATTATGTTGGTAAACCTTTAAGAATAGGTTTTTATAATTTAGAAAATGGTAAAAACTATCGACTAAACCTAAATCTTTATGAATATTCTATCTTAAACAAAGTACAAAACCTAAGCTTAGGTAAGTATTATTTATATGATAATGTTACAAAAAAAGCCATAGATGTTAGTGAGGCTACTGAATTAAGTTTTGTTGCTGATGATAAAATTAACGAACGTTTTGAGTTTTATTGGAATGAACTCCCAACTACGTTAGGAACAAGTGATTTAACTAGAACTGACGCTACTTTTTTTTATACAAATAATGGAAGTCAGTATGTTAGATTTGAAGATAAAAATACAACAGCAGATATTTCAATTTTTGATTTAACTGGACGTCAAATATTTTATAAAACAAATATTATGACAAATACTGATTATAAACTTAATCTAGCAAATATACCTACTATGTATGTCGTTAAAATAACATATAAAGATGGTAAAGTAGTAACGAAGAAAACCATTAACAAATAACCTAACTATGAAATTTTTTTTAAAACATATATTGATTATAACAATATTTTTTAGTTTTACTACATTAGAAGCTGCTAATTTACCTGAGCCTTGTGAAGAACCAGGTTTTGATTGCTCTGGTGGTGGTGAAGAAGAAGGAGGGGGAACTGGAGGAAGAAAAGTTCCGATTGATGATTATGCGCCTATTTTAATCGTTACAGCTGTAACAATTGCAGGCTATTTTTCCTACAGACAAAGACAAATTATTAAAAAATAAATTCATACTTTTAAACCTCAATCTATTCGATTGAGGTTTTTTTATTATATCAAACAAACTATGAAAAATAAATTTATACTACCGCTTGTTGTTTTAGGAAGTTCTGTTTTTGGACAGTTTAACGTTTCTGGACAAATAGAAAATTATGCTAACAAACCTGTTTTGGTTAAGATTTTCGAGAATGCCGAAATGAAATTAATCAACAATGCGATTACTGACAACAATGGAAATTTCTCTGTAAAAGTTCCGAAAGCATACAATGGTTTTGTACGTATTGATTTACCAACTGGAGAAAATCTTTCGTTATTAACAGATAACAAAAATCTAAAATTCAAAACGGTAAGTGGACAAGAAATGTCTTCTAAGCTTGAAATTTTAGAGGGAAATACACAAAAAGAATACAATAAAGTTTTAGCTCTTCAACCATTAAATGAAATTCAGAACCAAGTTTTTCCTTATTTAATGCAAATGTATAAACCGACTGACGAGTTTTATACAGCAATGGTAAAAGAAGATAAACGAATAAAAGAGTTGAAACGTAACGAAAATTTCTCACCATTAATTACCTATATTAATGAGTTGAATGATTTGAAACAAAAAGCTCAAACAAATAAAGATACTGAAACCCTAAATGAAATTGTAAATCATTTTGTAAAAGATGATGTACGATTGGAGCAATCTGGAATCTTTAATGATTTAGTTTTTGCTTATATTAATGGAAAATTAGCTGTTGCTAACAATCAAGATGTAGAAGGAAATTTAATTGCTGCTACAGACGAAATTTTAGCTAAAACAGATATCAAAACAACAAGAGGTCAAAATGTATTGACAACTATCTTAAACTTTGTTCCTGAAAAAGAATATGCAAATTTTCATAAAAAATACGTAGATAAAGTAAAAGGTTTGACTTCTAACGTAACAGATCAATTGAAAAAGAAAGTAGGACAAAGCGCTTCTATGCAAGCAGGAAGTAAAGTTCCGAATATCACTTTTCCTCAACCTATTAACGGAAAAAAATCGTTGTATGATATCAAAGCAGATCAAAAATTAATTGTTTTCTGGGCTTCTTGGTGTCCTGCTTGTCAACAAGAAATTCCGCATATTAAAGAGTTTTACAAGAACTTTAAATCAAAAGGCGGAGAAATTGTTGCCATTTCTTTAGACTACGATCAAACAGCGTTTAATAGCGCTACAAAGGATTTACCTTGGTACAATTATACTGATCTTTTGAGATGGGATTCGCCAATCGCAGCTGAGTTTGGAATAGAGTCTACTCCTACTCTA
The DNA here is from genome assembly GCF_030324345.1 of Empedobacter sp. R750. Classification (NCBI taxonomy): domain Bacteria; kingdom Pseudomonadati; phylum Bacteroidota; class Flavobacteriia; order Flavobacteriales; family Weeksellaceae; genus Empedobacter; species Empedobacter sp. R750. Next base: position 142,215 of record NZ_JACAGF010000003.1, read on the forward strand.
ATTTTGGTTGATAAAGACAATAAATTAATTAAGAAAGTTCATCATATTTCTGAGTTAGAAGTATCTAAATAATAACGAAAAAGCTACATTGAAAATCAATGTAGCTTTTTTATTTTATTGAATTATTATTCTAAATAAATCCTTGACTATTCTTGTAATGAATGATTAGGAAAATTCCAATCAGAATTGTGAATCCCCATAACGAACTTCCTCCATAACTGAAAAACGGTAACGGAATACCAACCGTTGGGAAAAGCCCAATTACCATTGCAATATTGATAAAGAAGTGGAAAAATAAAATAGAGGCGACTGCATATCCATAAAATCGTGCAAATCTATTTTTTTGGATTTCGGCTAAGAAAAATAATCGTCCAACAAAAATTGCGTAGACAATTACCAAAGCTGTACTTCCTATGAAACCCCACTCCTCTCCAACTGCTGTAAAAATGTAATCGGTTTGTTGTTCTGGCACAAATCTTCCTTTTTTAATAGTTCCTTGATTGTAACCTTTTCCATATAATTCGCCCGAACCAATCGCTGTTTTTGCATACAATAAATTATATCCTGAAGTATCGCGGTATTTTGCTTCTCCTTCATACAAAACCATCACACGCTCTTTTTGGTGTTTCGGTAACTTCTCAAAAATGATCGGAGAAATAAAGCTAACCGTACTTGCAAATAATAACAACACAATAGACGCAATAATACTAAAATTCAGAACATTTGCAGCTAATCCAGATTGTGTTTTGAATGGTGAATCATTAATTTCTTTTTGTTCGGTTAATTTTAAAATTAAAACTGGAATAATTGATATAAAGAATCCTATTAAACCAAAGAAAGTTGTATTAAAAAATATCGGTTCTGAGAAAAATAAGGAACGCATTGGGAATAAATGTCCGAAAGATTCTCTTGTTGTTTCTGATAAATCTTCAACTAAATAACAAATTCCAATCAATAATAAAAAGAAAATTGATAAACCGATTAAAACACCATGCATCGCATCAACAACATTCTGATTATAATTGAAAGCTAAGATTAATAACGCAATTGTCAGAATTATAAATCCAAAAACTAATAAAACATAAAAAGGAATTTGTACAATCGAAATCAAGAAAATGATTAATAATATGATTGGCGCTAAAATTATCCACGGATTAAGTCCTTCTCTGTACAACGCAATACTTAATGAACAGAAAATAATTACTGAACCTAAATCGGGTTGAAGAAGGATTAAAACTACTGGTATTGCGATAATCAACAATATTTTTCCTATAAAACCTAAGTCTTTTAGATTTGCATTTGAATGATTGATAAAATTAGCAATCAACAAAGCTGTACCAATCTTCGCAAATTCGGCTGGTTGCAAACTCAGAGGACCAAAACGATACCACGCTTTTGCACCATTAATTTCTTTTCCAACAATCAAAACTCCGACGAGCAAAACGAGGGAAATAATGTAAAAAACAGGACTATAAATTTCGAAGAAATTACGATTGTTTCCACTCGCAATTATCAAAATCAATATCATCACCATTCCAAGTCCAAACCAAATTAGCTGTTTTACACCTAAATCTGGATTTACACTATACACATTCATAATCCCGAAAGTTACTATCAGAAACCCAAGGATCAGTACGGTCCAATCAATTCCTTTTAGTAATCTGCTTTGGCTCATGTTTTAGTTTTGTTGAATCTTTTTTTAATTTTAAACTATCTATTTTATTTCCGATCGAATCCTTTTTAACAGGTTCTACGTATAATCCTTTTCTTTTCAGATAATCTATCCATTGACGACGATATTCGCCTTGTAGATTACCATTTTTCATACGTTGCAATAAAGGAGTTCTTTTTATTGTATCTGTTACATACAATTCAGCCATCAAACTCGCCATTGGTCCAGCATAAGTTGTACCCCAAGAACCATTCTCTACAATTGCAGCAATCGCAATTTTTGGTTTATCTGCCGGAGCAAACAATACAAACAATGAGTGATCTTGTCCATGAGAGTTCTGAGAAGTTCCCGTTTTACCTGCTTGAGTAAATAAACTAGTTTCGAAACTACGACCAGTACCCATTGTAAATACATTACGCATTCCGCGTTGAATGATGTCAAAATGTTTTGGATCAACCAATGTATTTTTTTTCACCATATAAGTAGAATCCGTCAATGGTTTTCCATCAATACTATGTACAATATGTGGTGTAAAGAAAAAACCTTTGTTAGCAATAATCGCCGTATAATTTGCCATTTGCAGCGGAGTTGTATTAATATCTCCTTGTCCCATACCATTAAAGATAATACGATAAGGATTCCAAACACCTTCTCCAAAACGATTGTCGTAAAACTCGGCTGTCGGAATAAGACCTTTGCTACCAACAGGTAAATCTGTTCCCATAAATTTACCTAAGCCGAAACTATTCATGATAGAAGCCCATTCATTAATTCCGACACTATAATCATTCGGATCTTTACGAACAATATCTCGGTAAGCCTCTGAGAAAAAGTTGTTACACGATTTTCCAATCGCATGTTCTAAACCTTGTGGAGAATAATACATTCCGCAGTGACAACCAATGTGCATACGTCCATAACGGAAACCGTGTTTACAAACATATGTTGTTTTTTCTGTCATCGTTCCCATTTGCAAACCAGCCAAAGCCGTTACCATTTTGAATGTAGAACCTGGAGGATAAGTTCCTTGTAAAGCTCTATCATAAGTTGGACGAGCAATAGAATCGTTGATTAATGAACTTCTTAACTTTGTATTCAAATAATCATTTGGATTAATTGTAGGAGCAGATGCTAAAGCCAAAATTTCACCATTATTAGGATCAAGAGCGACAATTGCTCCACGCTTATTTTGAAGCATTTGTTCTGCTAATTCTTGCAATCTATAATCAATTGTCAAATGAACTGTTTTCCCACTTTTTACAGGTCGATCATAGTCACCATTTTTATATGGACCAACAACATTCATTGTTCGATCTACAATCCAGTTTTTTACACCTTTTACTCCACGCAAATCTTTTTCATACGATTTCTCAACTCCAGCAATTCCTACTAAATCTCCAGGTTGATAATAGGTAGAATCTGTTTTGATATATGCTTGATTGGCCTCATTTATATAGCCCAATATATTCCCGGCAGAATTTACCATGTATTTACGCTCAGGACGTTTGATGATACTAAACGCTGGATACAGATACAATTGCTCTTGCATACGAGCAAAATTTTCGCGCGAAATATTCTTTAAAAAAGGATATGGAGATAATTTTTTGTAATCTTTTGCAGTAACAATTTTATCTAAAATAGAATCAAATTGTTGTGTAGAAATTCCAATCATTTTAGAGAATTTAGGCTTATCAAAACCATTCATATATTCTCCATAACTGTCAATTAATTTTCCTGGAATAACATCTAATTCGTACGAATAGGTATTACTCACCAACAATTTTCCGTTTCGATCAAGAATATCACCACGATTGGGATAAATGATTTCTTGTTTGATCGACGTATTAAATGCATTTAACGTATAACGATCTGTAAATAATTGCAAATACGCCAAACGTCCTATAAATAGAAACACTATAAACAGGATGAGTGCATAAACAACCATCAACTTTTTCATACTCCAACTTTATTTTTAAATAAAATTTTATAAATAAAGACAAACACAAAAGTTATTCCCGAATTGATTAATGCTTTCAGCATCAAAGGTCCAATTCCTGATGGTTTAAAATTCTCAAGAAGTAATAAAATAATATGATGTGCAAGAATTAGAATAATCAAATAAAATAACCATTGCGCAAAACTGAACGAATTGAAAGAGAAAAATTCCATTTCGTAATCTTGTTTTCCTGCCAAAAGTTTGATAATTGGATTTCTAAGAAATGCGATAAGTGTTAATGCGAAAGCATGAATTCCACCTGTATATTCGAAAATATCTATCATTAATCCTAACATAAATGATAAGATTAATAACGCATATTTATTTTGATAAGGTGGATAAAATAATACAAATACAATATAGATATATGGTTGATAACTTCCTAAAAAGTTGATGTGATTGAACACAAAAACTTGTAGCAAAGCTAAAACGATAATCTTGATAATATTGATTAAAAAATCTTTATTGAACATTCTTTGGACTTGTTATTGTATCTGATTTTTCTACTTGTTGAATTTCAACTTTATTAAGGTTTGTAACCACATAAGCTTGTGCTAAATTGGCGAAATCTTGTTTCAATCTTACTTGAACTTTCATTTCTCCAGTTTCGTCAATTCCTTTGCTTACAACTTTACCTATAATAATTCCTTCTGGGAAAACTGGCGATTTACCATCTGTTTCGATGATATCACCTTTTTTCACTTCGATGTATTTCGGAATTTCATATAACTGGACAAAACGAGGATCTTTTCCATCCCATTTCACTGTCCCGAAATATTGATTTCCTTTGATACGTGCATTGATATTGATATCCTTGTTTAACAACGAAATTGCACGAGAATAATTTTTCCCTGCAAAAGTTACAATACCAATTACACCATTATTTGTAATGATTCCGTCACCTTTTTCTATTCCGTCATTTGTTCCTTTATCAATCGTCAAAAGGTTTTGCGTTTTGATAATCGAGTTATTAACAATCTCAGCAGGTACAAAAGAATACGTTTGATGATAACCTAAGGTATCCGATTTGTAAAACTTTTTAGTTTTCGCATCTTTAATCCCCAAATGCACCAATTGCTCACGCAAAAAGGCATTTTCGTCCATCAAATCTTTGTTGGTACTCGGTAAATTAATAAAGTTTGTCACCTTTGCAATTTTATCATCCACATAACCTGTAAACGAAGTGCTTGCAGAGGCAAGAATAGTTTCGTGATAAATATTTTTCTTAAAGACAAGAAACAACGCAATTAACTCTAAAAAGACAAAAATTAATAGCATTCCATTTCTTCTAATGGCATTCAGAATATATTGCATTGCTCTTTACTCTTCTATTTCATTAAGAAAGTGAATTTATCAATATTTTTAAGTGCAATACCTGTTCCACGAACAACAGCACGTAAAGGATCATCAGCCAAGAAAACTGGTAAACCTGTTTTTTTAGAAATACGTTGATCCAAACCTCTCAACATAGCTCCACCACCAGCCATATAGATACCAGTGTTGTAAATATCTGCAGCTAATTCTGGAGGAGTTTGAGATAACGTTTCCATTACACCATCTTCGATACGTAAAATTGATTTATCTAACGCACGTGCAATTTCGCGGTAGTTTACAGTAATTTCTTTTGGTTTTCCTGTAATCAAATCACGTCCTTGTACTGGCATATCATCTGGTGCATGCTCTAATTCTTCTACAGCAGCTCCAACTTCAATTTTAACACGCTCGGCAGTTCTTTCTCCGATATATAAATTATGATGGGTTCTTAAGTAATATGCAATATCATTTGTAAAAACATCACCTGCAATTTTCACAGATTTGTCACAAACAATACCACCTAATGCAACAACAGCAATTTCAGTTGTACCACCACCTATATCAATAATCATGTTACCCTTAGGTTGAGTGATATCAATTCCAACTCCTATCGCAGCAGCCATTGGTTCGTAAATAAGACGAACATCTTTAGCATTAACACGTGCACAAGAATCTTTTACGGCACGTTTTTCAACTTCTGTAATTCCAGAAGGAATACAAATCACCATTCGCAATGAAGGTGAAAATAATTTTCCTTGAATTCCAGGAATTTTCTTGATGAACTCTGTCAACATGAATTCTGAAGCTTCAAAATCTGCAATTACTCCGTCTTTCAAAGGACGAATTGTTTTTATATCATCATGCGTTTTACCTTGCATGTGTTTTGCTTGTTCTCCAACAGCAATAACTTTATTTGTTCTTCTATGTATAGCGACGATAGATGGACTATCTACTACAACTTTATTATTGTGGATAATTAAAGTGTTAGCAGTCCCCAAGTCAATCGCAATTTCTTGCGTGAAAAAATCAAATAATCCCATCGTTGATTATGTCTCAGTATTATTAAAAATGAATGTACAAAAGTATAATAAATTTAGATGATTATAAAAGAGAATTTAATTTTTTAATCATCTAAATATTTTTACTAAAATAGTAAGATTTTAACAATAAAAAAGGGTTAAAAATATTTTAACCCTTTTTTATGATTTTTATTGAATTTGAATATCGTAAGGTAGCCTAACTTGAACACCTTTTTGCTCATTCATCATCTTTATTTCTTTGTAAATTCGGATTCCGTCCGAACCTAATTCTTTTGCAATTGCTGCCTCAGTATTTTTTCCTTGAAGATTATCCATAAATTCTTCGAAAGAATCTTTTCTTTTTGGATAATTTTCTGTCGAATATTTTTCAATTTTAGCCAATTTAGCAGCTTCTTTTATCGCTGTATCTAAACTCCCAAAATCATCTACCAAACCAATTTGTTTTGCACGAGTTCCAGACCAAACACGTCCTTCACCTATTTTATCAACTTGCTCGTATGTTAATTTTCTATTTGTTGCAACGTGATTTACGAATTTTCCATAAATCAATACAATCGATTTTTGCATTGTATTTTTTGCCGTTGCAGACATTGGCGTCATCACATCTTTCAACTGATCTGCGTTTGCATTTGTTTTTACTTCGTCAAAATCTAATCCAAAATTATTGAATAATTTTTGCGCATTTGGGATCATTCCGAAAACTCCAATCGAACCAGTAATTGTATTTGGTTGAGCATAAATTTTGTCAGAAGCTTGTGCAATGTAATATCCACCAGATGCTGCAACATCTCCAAAAGATACTACGATTGGCATTTTCGTTTTCAATTGCATCAATTCATATAAAATTTCTTCTGATGCATTTGCGCTACCTCCAGGAGAATTTACACGTAAAACTAAAGCTTTGATTTTATCGTTTTGACTGATTTTACGAATCGCGTCCACATAAGTTTTTGATTGAATACCATCAAAACCATCTCCTTCAGAAATTGTTCCTGATGCATATAAGACTGCAATTTTATCTTTTTCAGATTTATCTGATAAGGTCTCGAAATAATCTTCCACTTTTATGATATGTTTTTCAAGAACTTCAAAATCAGTTTTTGATTTTTCTTCTTTCAACCCAAGTTTTGCGAATAACATTTTTTGATACTCATTTTCTTGCGCCAATACATCATAAATCTTGTTTTCTTTTCCTATTTCTGGAATAAAAGCATACAAACTGTCTGTAACTGTTGTGAATTGTTCAGGAGAAATTTTACGCGATTTTGTAATCGAGTTTGAAACATTACCCCAAACATCATTCAATAATTCTGATAATTGCAAACGATTTTCATCAGACATATTTGTTCTCAAATACGGCTCAACCGCACTCTTAAATTGTCCATGACGAATCACCTGAAAATCTACACCATATTTATCTCCTGCATTCTTGAAGAACATAATATTAGAACTTAAACCTTGCAATAAAGTTCCTCCCAAAGGATTTTGATAAATTTTATCAGAGACACTACTTATATAATATGACAACTGACTTCCTGAATTAGAATATGAATACACAAATTTCCCAGATTTCTTAAAATCTTCTAACGCATTACGAATATCAGTCGCTTGTGTAGCTCCACCAGAAAATTTATCCAATTTTAAACTAATTCCTTTTATTTTATCATCATTCTTCGCTTCTTCAATCGAATGAATAATATCTTGTAAAAAAACATTTGGATCTTCTGACATATCAAAAATAGAAACGGAACGATCCATATCACTTTCCATAATCGGATCTTCTAACGAAATTTCTAAAACAGAACCGTCTTTTACACTTTTTGTTGGAGCAGATAATGCTGAAACAAATATCAACACGAAAAGTAGTATGACAAATACACTAATCGTTAATAGATTTCCTATGATTGTTGAGAATACTCTCCCGAAAAAGTTTTTCATTTTTAATTTATTATTACTTTTGCTCTATATGTCGCAAAATATAGTCATTTTGTTACTCGGTACAAACTTAGGTGACAAAAAAAATAATTTAGAAATCGCTAAAAACCTTATAAACAAAGAGGTAGGTAAAATAAATAAAGAATCAAATATTCTTGAAAATAAAGCTGAAGGATTTACTACAGATCATTTATTCTTAAATCAGAAAATAGAAATCAATACAAGTTATTCTCCATTTGAGGTTTTGAAAAAAATTAAAGATATCGAACAAAAAATGGGAAGAATCTATTCTAAACCCAAAGAAAATGAAAGTTACGTTGATCGCTTAATAGATATTGATATATTATTCTATAATAAGCTTTTAATTAATTGCAATTATTTAAAAATTCCTCATCCTCAAAATTACTCGAGAGATTTTATCAAAAGTTTATATTTTTATTAAGATATTAACTATTAATTCATTAGTTTTGTAAAATTATATTAAGATATGCTTTATATTAGTTATAAAAATAATTCTAACCTATGAAAAAACTTTTATCTTTATTAATCTTAGGTGCTGCGGCATGTGCTAGTGCGCAGACCAAGTACGATGAAAAACCATTCAACAATAGTAAAAAAGAATTCAACGATTGGTCTGTTTCTGCTTTTGGTGGATTGAATGCATTACAAAATACTGACTTAGTCTCTTGGATGGGAAAATATTTCACCCCAGGATATGATGTTCAATTACAAGTTAATAAACAAATCTCTCATGCTTTTGGTCTTAGTTTACAATATGAATTTGGTAAAACTAGACAAAAGGGTAATATTGATGATTCTGCTTTAAGTGGATATCATGGATATGCGTATGGTAAAACTAAATACCAAGCAATTGGAGTTTTAGCTGATTTAAATGCTTCAAATTTACTAAGAAGAGTTGATAACAGAACTGAATTTAAATGGGCTATGCATTTATATGCTGGAGTAGGAATACATGGCTATAAAGCTTATAGAAATAATTATGCTCCTCAAGGAGATCCTAACTTTACATTAATAACTGATCAAGATATCTCTGATAAATCTATTTATTCTCAAGTTGGTGCTGGTTTACGTTACAAATTGAATGACAAATTTGATTTAGAGTTACGTGGAATGTACTATATGTCTGGTGATGAAGAATTTGATGGATCAGGAAAACCAATGCCTTATCACAACTCAGGTGGTATGACTGCCGCTGATACTGAAGAAGGTCGTGATGACAATATGATAACATTCTCTTTGGGATTACACTATAAAATTGGTAAACACAAAGATGCATTACAATGGGTATCTCCTTTAGCTTACAAAGCTCCTGTAGAACAAACTCCATTCGAATGTATTGACGAAGACCGTGACGGTGTTTGTGACCAATGGGATAAATGTCTTGGAACTCCAGAAGGTATTCGCGTAGACGGATCAGGATGTTCTTTAGATTCTGATGGAGATAATATTCCAGATAGTGAAGATAAATGTCCTACAATTCCTGGACCTCCTACAAACGGTGGTTGTCCTGAGAAAGTAATCAGAATTTCTGGTGAAGATGTTGCAACAACAATTAATGCATACTTAGAGGGTATCGAATTCGATTACAACTCTGATCGTATCAGAGAGCAATCTTATGAAAAATTAAATCATGCTTCTGAGGTATTGTTAGCAAATCCAGATTTCAAATTCGTAGTAGAAGGTCATACAGATGCTGCTGGTGGTGTTGATTATAACCAAAAATTATCTGAAAGACGTGCTGCTTCTGTTGTTCGTTACTTAGCTAACAAAGGTGTTGACACAACTAAATTGTCGTCTGTAGGAAAAGGTAAATCTGATTTAAAATGGCCAGAATGTAATCCTGTTACAAATTGTCCTGCTTGGAAAAACTTAGAAAACAGACGTGTAATTTTCAAAGAAATTAAATAGTCTAAAATTTAATCATACAAAAAAAGCTCAGTTAAATATAACTGAGCTTTTTTATTGTTTTATACTTTCTTCTTTTAAAGAATATTATTTAAATTAATTATTCAAGAATAATGATTTGATTAGGATTAGAAGAAACTTTATACAAAAAGTATTTAAGCATATTTTTTATTTCCTCTGTTTCATGAATCGGAATTAAGATATTAAGAATCTTCTCTAGCGTTTTTATTTGATGATGATATTCGTAATAACCATATCCTTTAAATTCTCCATTCTCCACTAAATAAAATGATTTTTCAATTCCTTTTCGTCCTTTATCAATAATCAAAAAAGTTTCGGAAGGATATTCAGTTGTTTTAATAAAACTTTGAATTCGCTCATTATAAACTTCCTTAGATTCCTCTTTAATACAAGCTCCTTTGCATTTGTTCACTTTATATTGGAAACACGAATCATCAGATTTTATTCCAGCATTTACTTGTTGACAAAGGTTATAATCATTCACAATTTTCTCTAAAACCTCTTTTGCACGTTCTTTAGTTTTAAATTTCAAAACAGGTTGTGTCTTTCTAACTTTCCCTATTTCTAATCTCGAATAACCACGTTTAGATTCTAAATAATACAATCCAAAAGGATAAACTTTATTCTCTACCAACTTTAGGTTATACATTGGTTGATTATTCAAAACCTCATTATTTTCTTTAATTGCTGCAAGAAAACCACTTCCGGTTTCTTCGAATTTTATAGAACGAGTATAACGCTTAAGTTTATTTGCTTTTAGAGTTTTTGATGTAAAAATTTGATTAATAGATCGTGCAATATTATTGCTTCGACTAATATAAATAAGTTGTTTTCGACTATTGTATAAATAATAAACCCCGATAGAATTAGGTAAACCTTCAAGAAGTTTCTGATATTTAGAATGTGCTTTTTTAGGTTGTTTCAAACCTGTTTTCTTCGTGATTATTTTCTCCGAATCTTTATCTAATAATAACTTAAACAAAGAAATTGTCGCTCTTGCATCTCCAGAAGCTCTATGTCTATCTGTGACTACAATTCCAAGCGATTCGCATAATTTCCCTAAAGAATATGAAGGTAATCCTGGAATTAATTTTTCGCTATATTCGAACGTATCAATCCATTCTTTTTCGTAATTATACCCCAAACGATCGAACTCTTGTTTTAGCATTCTATAATCAAACATTACATTATGTCCAACTAAAATACAATCATCTGTAATCTCAACTATACGTTTTGCTATTTCGTGAAATTTAGGCGCTGTAAGCACCATTTTATCAGAAATATGCGTCAATCTTTGTACATATTGATCAATCTTTTTTTCGGGATTGACTAATGATATAAACTGATCGACAATTTCTTTTCCATCATATTTATACACCGCAATCTCTATGATTGACTCTTCCCCTACTTTTCCGCCAGTCGCTTCTATATCTAAAATCGCGTACACGTGCTTATTTTTTTCCTTTTAAAAAATTAGTTAACATTTTCATTCCAAAATCCATCAATTTTCGAGTTGCAGTACGACTTACATCACGCACAACAGGATTATCTGTCCAATCTTTTTCCTTAGGAACACTTCTTGTTGAAGTTGCTTTAGCAGCAGGTTTCTCTATATTTTTTTGTTGTTCTAATTTTTTCGATAAAATTTCATTTGCAGATTCACGATCAATATCAGTTGCATATTTTATCACTAAATCTGAATTTGAGGTAATCGTATCGATTTCATTTGAAGTCAAAATATCCATTCTCGAATTTGGCGCTCGCATATACGTATACGCCAAAGGAGTTGGAATACCTTTTTCGTCTAAAGCTGTCACAAAAGCCTCTCCAATTCCTAATTGCGTGATGACCTCATCCGCTTTATAATAGGTTGTTGTCGGATAATTTTCGATTGCTTTTGTTATTTCTTTTCGATCTTTCGCAGTAAAACCTCTTAACGCATGTTGAACTTTAAGACCTAATTGACTCAAAACTGCATCAGGAACATCACCAGGAACTTGCGTTACAAAATATAATCCCACACCTTTAGAGCGAATTAATTTTACCATTGTTTCAATTTGATTCAATAAAGCTTTCGTAGCTTCCTTAAAAATCAAATGTGCTTCATCAATAAAAATCACCAATTTCGGTTTATCAGAATCTCCAGATTCAGGGAATTGAGAATAAATTTTATTCAATAAACTCAACATAAAAGTTGAAAATAAATTAGGCTGATTTTGAATATCAATCAAACGAATAATATTTACAATTCCTTTTCCGTCTTTCGTTTTCAATAAATCTTGAACATCAAAACTTGGTTCTCCAAAAAACTTTGTTGCTCCTTGTTGTTCTAATGCAACAATTTTACGCAAAATAGCTCCCAAAGAAGCTGGCGCAATTGTTCCATAATTTGAATTCAACTCCGATTTTCCTTCGTCAGAATCTGTCACATATTGCAAAACTCGTCGAATATCCTCCAAATCAATCAAAGGTAAATTACGATCTTGACAATATTTGAATATGATTGAAATAATACTTTCTTGTGTTTCATTCAGTTCTAAAATTTTACTGAATAAAATTGGTCCAAAATCACTTACTGTCGCACGAAGTCTTGCTCCTGGTTCATCAGAAATAGACAAAAATTCGACAGGAGAAGCTTGCGGATCAAAAGGCAAATTAAGGGCTTCCATTCTTTCTTGCGCATTTTTATCTTCCGAATTTGCTGCAGCCCCAATTCCTGATAAATCTCCTTTGATATCCATCAATAATGTTGGAACGCCTTTCAGAGAAAGTTGTTCAGCGATAATCTGCAAAGATTTTGTCTTCCCAGTTCCCGTTGCACCACCAATCAACCCGTGACGATTCATTGTTTTTAGCGCAACTGAAATTTCAGCTTCTTCTACAATTTCGCCATCTAATTTGGCTTTGCCTAAAATTATTTTATCGTTTTTATAAGAATAACGACTTTGTATCTCTTGAATAAAGCTTTCTTTCTGGTTCATTTTGATTGATTATTGAATAAATATAGGAAAAATTTATTCTGAAATTTTATATTTTACAGCTACTGGATAATGATCCGAGAATTTTTTCCGAATAACATGCGCTTCAACAGGTTTAAATGATTTAGAATGAAATAAATAATCAATTCTAATTGGAAATTTAAATCCATGAAAAGTTGTCCCATTTCCTTTTCCTACTTCGATATAAGAATCCTGAAGATATTTTTTCAACTTCTCATATTCGTACGAAACTGGAGTCGAATTAAGATCCGTTCCCAAAATAACAGGATGGCGCGAAGATGTGATATATGGAATAATTGCTTCTAACTGTTTTTGATGTTTTTGCATTCCTTGCACCAATTTCAACTCAACTTTTCGACTCGAAATTTCGGCAGTTCGTGAATCATCAGACTGAATAATTTCTTTCACCATCGCTTTATCAATGTACATTGGCTCAAGATAAACATTGATCACACGAATCGTATCATTTCCCAAATCGATATCAGCATAAGCGGCAAGTCCATTCAATTCTTCATTACCATCAGGCGTTATTTTTTTGGTTTGAATAATAGGATATTTACTATAAATCGTCAATAAACCATAAAATTCTGAATAATAATTCTTAAATTCTTTATTTTTTAGACTTTTCTGCTGACCTTCATACGCTTCTTGAAGCAACATAATATCTGCTTTATTCTTAATCAAAAGCTCTTTTGTTCCTTCTTCTTTAAAACCATGTACATTATATGTCAATACAGATAAATCAGCTTTTTTATCTTCAACTTTATTGAATTGTACAATTGGATATGAAAGATAAATTGGGTAAAACAATCCAGCTGAAAGAACTAAAATTAACAAAAAATGTCGCCAGCTAAATAGTAACCAATACAGTAAAAACATTGCTCCGAATGCAAATAATATTGGAAAACCGATCGAAATAAAGTTAAAATATGGAATTTCTGTAGGCGTAAAAATTTTATTTAAATAGACACAATAAGCCACCAACAAAAAAACGATATTAATTGTTAGTACTAAACGATTGAAATAATTTAGTTTAAACTTACTGATTATACTCATTTTATCTACCTTCTCTAAACAGAAAATCTTTTTCTTCTTTGGACAAACTCTCGTAACCTGAACGAGAAATCTTATCTAAAATTACATCAATTTTCTTTTGTTTTTCAACTTTTTGATGATTAAAATCGTAATCATCTTTCGGAACATTTGATCGCGAAGAAGTTGAAGAAGTATTTTTATATGTTTTGAAAGTTGATTTCTCTTTTTTCTTAAATAACTCCTCTATTTTGAAAATAAAGTTACCTAAAAAATCATTTCCTCTCTCAAATTGTTTCATATAAAGATAACCAAAAATAGCACCTCCCAAATGCGAAATACTTCCGCCCGCATTTTGATTAGCTATAATATTATACACATCAAAAGCAATAAATACATAACCAACATACAACAATGGAAATGAAGTTGGAATCAACAACAAACGAACGGGCATTTTCGGATTATACGAAATCATCGCAAAAAATACCGCATAAACAGCTGCCGAAGCTCCAACTATATGTGAATAATTGAAAACATTCTGAAACAATAGAAAGAAAATTCCACCAGCGATTCCTCCAAAAATATAGAATGTAACTAAATTTCTGTTCTGAAATTGTTGCAAAAACATTTGTCCAACAAAATATAACAACACCATATTCATTATCAAATGAAAAAGATTGCCATGTAACCAAGAATAGGTTAGGATTTGCCAAGGTCTTACAATCAAATCATTGAAAGATGACAACGCAAACAAACCAGTTGTTGTAATCGTAGAATTTGCTACCGTTCGAAGAACAAAATCAATAATCAACAAGGTGAAAAACACCACAACGTTAACGTAAATTAACTTCGTTGCACTATTTCCTGATGAATATTTTAATTTTAAATCGTCTAAGATATTATTTGCCATTTTTTAATTCCATCTATATAAATTCTTTTTCCAATGTCTTGCTAACAAGAAACCAATCAATCCGCCTCCTAAATGCGCAAAATGAGCCACATTTCCGATGTTTTGATATCCCATGTAAAACTCAATTAATACCATAATTGGAATAAAATATTTTGCTTTAATCGGCACTGGGAAAAAGATTAACATTAATTTTTCGTCCGGATATAATACTGCGAATGCTAACAATAAACCATAAATAGCTCCAGAAGCACCAACCATATTACTCAAGTAATAACCTTGTAATTCTTTAGCATTAATATTACTGTCAATTAAACCATTACTAAAATAAGAGCCGTCTAAACCTCTAACAGAATATTGAAGTATTTTTGATATAGGAAACGATTGTGAATTTAATATATCTTTTAAGTGTTCTATTTGAAAATAATTTACAACATTAAACAATATAAAACCTCCTAAACCTGCTAACAAATAAAGTGTCAAAAATTTCTTTGGTCCAAAAGTTTGTTCGACCACAGAACCAAACATCCACAACGCAAACATATTAAACAAAATATGCGAAAAATCGGCATGCATAAACATATGCGTCAAAATTTGCCAAAATTTGAAATTGGGAGATTCTGGATAAAAAGCACCTAAAATCATGCTCAAATCGATTCCTTTTGTACCAAAAACAAAAGTCGCAAGAAAGAACAAACCGTTTATAATAAGTAGATTCTTTGTAATCGGTGGTATAGATTGTCTCATTCGTTTATTGTAATGTTTTTTTGATATCAGCCGTATTCATCTGCACAAAAATTGGGCGTCCGTATGGCGTATAATTCGGATTTGGTAGTCTTAGCAATTCTTCGACCAAAGTTTGCATTTGTTCAGATTTTAATGAAACTCCTTTTTTAACAGCTGCATTTTTTGCTAAAATTTTTGCAAACGTATTTTCTAATTCAATTGATTCTTGGTATTCCAATTCCTCGATAAAATCCATAAAAACAGACACAACATCCTCTTGTTGCACATCAACAGGAATCGCATTAATCTGTATCGCTTCTTCGTCTAACGAAATATCAAAACCAAAACTCAACAATTGATGTTCTACATTAATTAATTTCTGACGATCATTTGGCGAAAGTTCCAACTCTATCGGGAAAAGCATTTGTTGTACCAAAGCACTTCCATTATTTGAATGTATAAATTTTTCGAATAATATTTTTTGATGCGCACGATGTTGATCAATGATTAACAATTCGCCACGGTATTCCACTACCAAATATTGATTCATCCATTGAATGACTTCAAAACTGTCATGAAAATCTTCAGATTCAAATAATTGATGCGCATGATTATTTTCGATTTCTAACTCAACAGCATCTTTATAAAAATCCATATTCGCACGAATATCAGACGGTTTTGGAGCTCTTGTTTGTTGATGCTCGAAAGGATTGAAACTTGAATCAACCGTAATTTCTGGCATTTTAATTTCTGTATCTTCTGTCGCAGACGGAATAAAAGCCCAGTTTGGATCTTGTTCAAAATCCAACGAAGGAATCACATTAAATTGTCCCAAAGCGTGTTTTACAGCAGCTCTAAGAATCGTAAAAATCAATGCCTCATCCTCAAATTTTATTTCTGTTTTGGTTGGATGAATGTTTATATCAATTTTTGAAGGATCAATTTCTAGATACAAAAAGTAAGAAGGACTATATCCTGTTGGCAACAAACTCTCGAAAGCGTCTACGATTGCATTATGCAAATATCCACTACGAATAAAGCGATTATTCACAAAGAAAAATTGTTCGCCACGAGATTTTTTTGCTGCATCTGGTTTTCCAACAAAACCTTTTACTTTTACAATTTCTGTATCTTCTTCAACCGAAATAATTTGCGAACTTAATTTCTTTCCAAAAATTTGAGCAATTCGTTGCTTCAAATTTCCAGCTTTCAGATGATAAACCTCTGCATCATTATGATGTAAAAAGAAACTAATATTTTCGTGCGCCATCGAAACACGTTGAAACTCATCTTGAATATGACGAAATTCAACTTGATTTGATTTTAAGAAATTACGACGAGCAGGCACATTATAGAAAAGATTTTTTACCGAAATAGACGTTCCGACTGGACAAACAACAGGATCTTGGTTGCGAACTTCTCCGCCTTCTATCACCAATTGAGAACCAACCTCATCATCTTCTCGACGCGTTTTCGTTTCTACTTGCGCAACCGCAGCAATCGATGCCAAAGCCTCTCCACGAAAACCTTTTGTATGAATATTATAAATATCCTCTGTCTTTCTGATTTTTGAAGTCGCGTGACGTTCAAAAGCCATTCGGACATCTGTAACACTCATTCCCGAACCATTATCAATCACTTGAATCAAGCTTCTTCCAGCATCTTTTACAATCACCTGAATAGAAGTTGCGCCAGAATCCACCGCATTTTCAATCAATTCTTTTATCACAGAAGCTGGTCGTTGTACAACTTCTCCTGCGGCAATTTGATTGGCTACATGATCTGGCAGTAATTGAATAATATCGTTCATCTTTTCGTATAAATTGATTTAATTTTGACTAATTTTTTAATCAAACTTTACAAATATACAAACAAATCTCTCTTTTGACCTTATTCTCTACAAGTGAAACTTATCAACAATTGTTGATGTTTTAAGTTTTAACTTTTGAATAATAAATTGATAATTTTCAGCAATAAAAAAGGTAGACATTTGTCTACCTTTTTTATTTATATTTTATTGATATTGTTCTAATTCATCTTTTAAATCTTTAGCGAATTCTTCTAAACTGACGACAAAACCTGTTTTATCTGTAGGAAAAACATTTAGCAATAAATTATTTTCATCAATATAATCGAAAAGAGTTTCTTCAAAATCATCAAAAGTTAATTCAATAATATTACAACTTTCCCAACCATCTGTTTTAGATAATTCAGCAAATTCTTTCGCAGACCAAATTGGAAATAGTTTTTTATCATCAATTTTAGAAATAGCGTAATTTCCATCAGGAAAAATCAATGTATAAGCAATTTCCCAGTCAGCAATTTTTCGAATAAAATATTGATAACGATCAAAAGGATTTAGCTTTAATATATTTTCTATTTCTTTTGGATGCATTAATTTTCTTTCAAAACAGCTTTCATTTCCTCAAATTCTTTATCAATCTCTTGATTCGGTTTTTGAGTTAATAATGAAACCACATAAATTGCAATAACTGAAGAAATAAACCCTGGAATCATTTCGTACCAATCTTTGTAATCATGATTGGTATAAACCCAAGTTAACACCACAATTCCACCTGTCAACATTCCTGCTAATGCACCTTGCCAAGAAGTTTTTTTCCAAAAAAGTGAAAAAACAATCACTGGTCCAAATGCTGATCCAAATCCTGCCCAAGCGTTTCCAACTAAATTTAGAATAGAATCTTTTGGTGTTAAGGATAATAAAACTGCGATAACTGCTACAATTAAAACCGATAAACGGCTTGCTGTTAATAACTGTTTCGATGTTGCTTTTTTGTTCAAAAATGCTTTATAAATATCTTCTGTTAACGAACTTGATGTTACTAATAATTGTGAAGAAATTGTACTCATTACAGCTGCTAAAATTGCTGATAATAAGAATCCTCCAACTAATGGATGAAATAAAACACGCGAAAAATAAATAAAAATTGTTTCTGCTTCTGTTTTAGAACCATCAAATTTCAACATTGTTGTTTGATCAAATTTCATCATATATGCAATTCCAACCAATCCAACTAAAAGTGCTCCACCAACTGTAAAAATCATCCAAGTAATCCCAATATTTCTTGCTTTCGCTAAATCTTTCGGATTTCCAATTGCCATAAAACGAACCAAAATATGCGGTTGTCCACAATATCCCAATCCCCAAGCCATCAAGGATAAAATACTAATAGTTGTTGTACCTTTAAATAAATCCAAATATTTATCGCCTTTATCATTAATCAACGAAAATGTTTCTCCTACTCCACCAATTTCAGAAATCGCCACAATAGGAACAATAACCAAAGCCAAAACCATAATCGTTCCTTGCACGAAATCTGTTAAACTAACTGCCAAAAAACCTCCTAAGAAAGTATACAATACAACCACAAAACTTGTCATCCAAAGTCCAGTCATATAATCTAATCCAAAAGCAGATTCAAATAATTTCCCTCCAGAAACCATTCCAGCAGAAGTGTATAATGTAAAAAATACTAAGATTAATATCGATGAAACAATTCTTAATAATCGAGATTTATCTTTGAAACGATTTTCAAAAAATACTGGTAAAGTAATCGAATTTTGAGCAATTTCTGTATAAATTCGTAATCGCGGTGCGACAAAAATATAGTTCAAAAAACATCCTGTTGTCAATCCAATTGCAATCCAAGCACTCGACAAACCTGTAAAATACATTGCTCCAGGAACACCCATTAACAACCAACCACTCATATCAGCAGCACCAGCAGAAAGCGCCGTTACAGCCGCTCCCATCTTCCTTCCTCCAATCAAAAAATCTTCGGAATTACTTGTTGATTTTCGGTAGGAATAAATCCCGATTCCAATCATCAGAGCCATGTATGCGCCAATAGAAATGTATTCGTAAATGTTCATGTGTTTTAATTTTTGTCGAAAATATAATTTTTCATCCACAAAAATTGTACGAACTTTAAATTTCTAAACAAGAATCATGAATTTTCAACAAAATAATCTAAAATCAGCGACAAGTCCATATTTGAAACAACACGAAAATAATCCTGTTTGGTGGCAAAGTTGGAGTGACGAAGTTTTGAATCATGCAAAAAAAGTCAACAAACCTTTGCTTATTTCAATTGGATATTCTGCTTGTCACTGGTGTCATGTGATGGAACATCAATCTTTTGAAGACGATGAAGTCGCAAAAGTGATGAATGAGAATTTTGTTTGCATTAAAATTGATCGCGAAGAACGTCCTGATTTAGATGCTTTGTATATGAATGTCTCACAATTAATTCATCAATCTGGCGGTTGGCCACTCAATGTTTTTGCTTTGCCTGATGGTCGCCCTTTTTATGGCGGAACTTATTTTCCGAAAGTTCAATGGATTGAATTGTTAGAAAACATTAATCATTTATATCATCACAATCAAGCTAAAACAATGGAATATGTCAACTCTATTGCAGATGGTTTAAATAAAATGGAAACAATTGAACTGAAATCTTCTTCAACTTTTTCAACAGATAAAATAGATGAAACTTTCGAATTTTGGCAACAACAATTTGATGATGAATGGGGAGGTTTTAATCGTGCACCAAAATTTATGTTACCAAATGCTTGGGAAACTATTTTGCGATATGGAATTCAAACTAACAACGAACATTGTTTGATTCAGACCAAAATTACATTGGACAGAATGGCTTTTGGCGGAATTTGCGATCAACTAAAAGGCGGTTTTTCACGCTATTCTGTTGATCCGTATTGGAAAGTTCCTCATTTCGAAAAAATGCTATATGATAATGGGCAATTACTTTCGCTTTACTCAAATGCATGTAAAGTTTTTGGAGAAGAAGAATATAAAACAGTTGTCGAAGAAACGATTAATTGGTTGAAAGATGAAATGCTTTCGCCTGAAAATGTTTTTTATTCTGCTATTGATGCCGATTCTGAAGGTGAAGAAGGAAAATATTATGTTTGGAAATCGGATGAATTGAAAACAATTTTGAAAGATGATTTTGACTTATTTCAAAAATATTATAATGTTGATGAATTTGGTGAATGGGAACATGGTAATAATATTTTAATGCGATTAACAGACGACGAAGATTTTGCATCGAAAAATAATATTTCAACAACAGAACTTCAAACCAAAGTTAATGAATGGAAAAAAATCCTTAATCCAATTCGTGAAAAGCGCATAAAACCTCATCGTGACGAAAAAATTTTAACTTCTTGGAATGCGCTAAGCATAAAAGGTTTGTGTGACGCATACATCACTTTTGAAAATGATGAATATCTTGATTTAGCAAAAAATGCAATCAATTTTATTTTAGAAAATCAATGGAATGGTGAAATTTTGTTCCGAAATTATAAAGATAATCAAACAACAATTCCAGGTTTTTTGGATGATTATGCGTTAATAATTGAAGCATTAATTAAGCTTTATGAAGTCACTTCGGAAATGCATTATTTAGAAACTGCTCAAACCTTAACAGAAGAAGTTTTTAATCAATTTTATAATCACAAAAATAAAATGTTTGCGTACAAATCGCATTACGACACGCCTTTGGTTAATGAAACATTTGAAATTTATGACAATGTTATTTCATCTTCAAATTCGGTAATGGCAAATAATTTGTTCAAATTAGGGAAGATTCTCAATCAAGAAAAATACATTGAACAAGCAAAACAAATGTTAACCAATATCGAAGAAAAAATTCACGATTACCCAACTGGTTTTGCAAATTGGATTCAGTTGTATCTAAATTTCGCTTATCCGTTCAAAGAAATTGTAATTGTTGGCGAAAATGCCTTAGAATTCTCAAAGCAAATTCAACAATGTTATGTTCCGAATGCAATTTTTGTTGCTTCAAAAACAGAGAATTTAGAAATCACTCAAAATCGATTCATCGAAAATAAAACTTCCATTCATATTTGCGAAAATTACACCTGTCAATTACCCGTTTATTCAGTTGAAGAGGCTTATAAAAATATTTAGAAATTACAATAAAAAACCATGGAAAAAACACGTTGCGCTTGGGTAAACAAAGACCAAGATTATATCAATTATCACGATAACGAATGGGGAAAACCTGTGAAAGATGATAAAATTTTATTCGAATTTTTGATTCTCGAATCTTTTCAAGCTGGATTAAGTTGGTTTACAATTCTTAAAAAGAGAGAAAATTTCAGAAAAGCTTTTGCGAATTTTGATGTTGAAAAAGTAGCCAAATTTGATGAAACTAAAATTGATGAATTGGTACAAAATGAAGGAATTATTCGTCATCGAGGAAAAATTTCGGCAGCAATTAATAATGCAAAATTATTTATAGAAATTCAAAAAGAATTTGGTTCTTTCTCCGATTTTATCTGGAAATACGTTGATAACAAACCAATTATCAACAATTGGAATTCGATAAAAGAAGTACCTGCAACAACCGAAATTTCGGATCAAATTGCAAAAGATTTGAAAAAACGTGGCTTCAAATTCTTTGGTTCAACCACTATTTATGCGCATATGCAGGCGACAGGAATGGTAAATGACCATACAACAGATTGTTTTTGCAAATAACAGCTCAATAAAATCATCTGAAATGTGCATCTTTGCGCAAACTTAGAAAATGAAAATCGAACTAAAACATTGGATCATCCTTGGCGTTTTGGCGCTAACTTGGGGAAGCTCGTTTATTCTCATCAAGCAAGGATTGGTCGCGTACACGCCATATCAAGTTGGAGCATTAAGACTAACAATTGCAGGAGGAATTTTGGCTATTTGGGGAATTCCAAGTCTATTTAAAATTCCGAAAAATAAATTAAAATATGTCGCATTGGCTGGTTTCTGCGGAAATTTCATTCCAATGTTTTTATTTCCAATGGCGCAAACACATGTTTCGAGTTCAATGGCTGGAATTTTAGATTCTTTAGTCCCATTATTTATTTTACTTTTTGGCGCTTTATTTTTCAATATCAAAGGAACTAAAAATCAAGTTTTGGGAGCTATAATCGGATTTATTGGAGCTGTTTTATTAATTGGCGGCGATGGTTTTTCTGGGGAAAATAGTCTTTTACATTGTTTATTAATTGTATTAGCAACTGCTCTTTACGGTTTAAATAGTTTAATCTTAACACGCTATTTAAACGACGTTCCTTCATTTCAATTATCATCAGCTTTGTTTACAATTTGGTTATTACCTTCAGTTTTAATTTTAATTATTTCAGGATTTTTTGATGTATTTGAAGGAACAGAACAACAATTAAAAAGTTTAGGCTTTGTTGCTATTTTAGGGCTCTTAGGAACAGCCTTAGCGATGATATTGTTTTACCGATTGATACAATCTACAGGTTCGATGTTCGCTTCAATGGTGACTTATTTAATGCCCGTAGTTTCTGTATTTTGGGGATTTTTAGTTGGAGAAAAAATTTCGTGGATCCATTTATTTGGATTCGGAATGATTTTATCAGGCGTTTATTTAACGCAGAAAAAAGAAAAAGAAGTTGAAGTAATTTAGATAATATATTTCATAATAAAAATGCCTTACAAAGCTAGCTTTGTAAGGCATTTTTATTAATTTAAGACTTCTTTTGGAATTATTTTCCCTAAAATTGATTTCAAATTAGGATCAATCACAAGAAATTTCCATGTCATTTTATTATCTAAAGAACTTCCTACAACTTCTGAATTATCTGTTATTTTAAAGAATTGAGTTTCTTTATCAAAAACTACATTTCCATCACCATATTCTTCTTCTAACGCAGTTAAAACATATTTAAGAGTCTCTTCATCTGCATTATCAAAATCTATTTCAGCTATCTTCATTTCATAAAAAGAAACTACATTCATTTTTACATAATCAATCTTATCTATATTTTTAATCTCACCAATTTTAAACGAACTTGGTAAAGTCAGCTTCAACTCTAAACCTTCTGTTGCAAAAATAGCTTCCATTGCAGATTTAAACTGTTCCCTTGAATAAAATTCAAAAATTCTTGGATCTGTATATTCCAGAGCTTGATCAAACTTTTTTTCTATAACAAATTGAGTATAGGCTATATAATCACGTTTTATATTTTGTTGAAAAGATTGCGCATTCATCGTTACGAATGTCAATAAAAGAAAACAAAAGGATAGTGTTTTTTTCATTATTAAAGTTCGTTCTATTTTATATATTTTTTCAAATCTTTTGCTAATTCTTTTGTAAAAGCATCCGCACCTTTGTAATTCATGTGTGTTGTGTTGTAGAAATATTTTTGATCAAAACTAATCGAATCAGTCGAATAATCTAATAACGGAAGATGATGCTTTTGTAATGTTGCGTGATAACGATTAATCACTTCTTCTCGATTCAACATATAATCTTGACCTTTGTAAAATTCGGGTGCAATTGTAAAAATAAGCTGAATATTTTCTTGCTCACATTTCGCAATTAATTCTTCTAATAAAGTATAATCTGAGAAGTCAAAATCAGAGTTTTTCTTTTTCATTTTTTCCCAATCAACATTCCATTTTCGGTTATATGATTTGAAACCATCATCACGAAAAAGTCCGTCTTTATGCAATTTTTCTTTCTTAGCCCTTACAATTTGATCTTTCCAATACGTTTGATCTCTGTAACGATAAAGCGGTACAATAAAATCAACCAATTTCGTGTCTTTATATTCTTTTAATGCACCATAAAGTTTAAAATTCCATAACATAAATGGCGTATATTGATTTGGTTGAAAAACTTCATCAATGTGTGAAAACGAAAAAGTATCTAAATTCCAAACAACAACTTTCGGTTTTGGATTATGATTCAAATACAAATTGAAACGATACAATTGCATTTTGAATTTACTTCCGTTTAATCCAAAATTATGCGTTGTCAGTTTTAAGTCTTGTTCTAAAATATTCGGATTAATTTGAATAAATGCTCGAGAAGAACCAAAAATAGCCAATTCAACATTCGTTTTTCCTTCTTTTATTTGATTCCATTCTTGTACTTCTCCGCTAAACAAAGCTATTTTTTTGAGCTGATTCGAATAATAGACATCAACCAAAACCAATGCAATGAAAGCTGAGAATAAGGTAATAAAGAAGTATTTTAAAAATTTCATTTTATTTTAAATATGGTTTTATATCTTCAGCTAATTTTTTTGTAAAAATATCTGCCCCTTTAGAATTTAAATGAAGTTTATCTGCAAAATATTGTTTATCCATTATTTCAGGCATTCTTGAATAATCTATAAAAAGGATATTATTTTCATTAGAAATCTTCTTCACTTTATCAATTATAAAATCATGATTTTTTTGATGATGAATAAAATCAATATAAGTAGGTGAAGTAACTAGTATTAAATTAATATTTTTCTTTTTGCAATCATCAATAATTTGCTTTAGCAAATTAAAAATATTTTCATCAAAATCTATAATTGAATTTTGAGATGTATATTTTTCTTCTTTCCATTTCAAATTCAATTTACGATACCCATTAACTTTAAATGTTTTCGTTTTAGAGTATGCAAAAACCTTATATAGTTCCTTAAACCAATTATTTTCATTATAATTTTTAAAATATCTTATTAGAGGAATATAAACATCATAAATTTTATAATAATCAATACCTTTCTGAATATTGTAAAGTTTTATATTATATAATAGGATTGGTGATAATTGATCTATTTTAAAGATCGTATTGTCTCGAAAAGTAAAATCATCAAGAACTAAAATAAAATTTTTTGCATTTGTTTTACTTTCACTAACGTCTATCCTATATTTTATTAAAGGCAGATTTTGAGCATTATACCCTAAATTATATGTTGATTTATTTGTTATTGATTTAAAAATTACAGGATTAACATGTGCCATCGCTCTTGACGAACCGAAAACTAAAATATCTTTATCTAAAATATCATTATTAATTACACTCCATGTTTTCAACTCATCATTATATAAACTACTTTTTAATAATGATTTTGAGATAAATACATCTAACATCAATGCAAATAGATATAAACTCAGTATTCCTAATAGAATTCTTTTAATCCATTTCATTATTTTCTCAACATTTCGATATGAGGAATATCGTCTTCTAAATATTCTTCTGAAACTTGTTCAAAACCAAACGAAGAATAAAACTCTTTCAAATAAGATTGAGCTGAAATTCTGATTTCAGATGTTTTAAATTGATTTTCGATGACTTGAACCGAATTTTTCATCAATTGTTTTCCTAATCCATAACGACGAAACTTTTGATTCGAAATTACGCGACCAATTGAAGGTTCATTTTCATACGAAATTCCTTTCGGAACAATTCGAGAATACGCCGCAACCTCATCATCAATCGTTGCCCAAAGATGTCCACAAACCAAATCTTTATCATCACAATCTTGATAAATACAATCTTGCTCTATCACAAAAACTTCGTTGCGCAATTGCACTATTTTATATAGCTCTTTCGATGTTAAATCAGCAAAAGATTTGTAATGCCAAATAATTTCTTCCATGGATTAATCTAATTTTGAATATTTTGCAATAATATTTTCGAACATTTTTTGAGGTAAAATATTTTTCAAGGTTACAGAAAATTTCTGCATCGATTTTCCAATATAATAATGTGGTTTCAAATTTTGTTGAGCCAATATATTTTCGATAATCGGAATCAAATCTTCTGTTGGTGTACCATCTTGCACTTCGTGATCGATATCGGCAACCATTGCATCATATCTTTTTTGATAAAATTTTGAAACAAAAGTTTTCACACGACCTTCTGCAATATTGGTTTTGATATCTCCAAAATTCAATGTTGCAATTTCCACTCCTGTATGACGATTTTCCAAACGAGCCGATTCAATCAAACGATCAATCATCGCTTTAGAAGCCGAATAATAACCTCTAAACGGCAAACCGTTGTTACTCGCAATCGAAGAAACATTTAGGATATAACCGCTTTTTTGAGAACGCATTGTAGGCAAAACTTCTTGCATTGTATAAATTGGACCATACACATTAACGTCCAATAATTTCTCGATATCAGCTTTTGAAGCATCTTCCACAGCGCCTAACATTCCAATTCCTGCATTGTTAATCAATACATCAATTTGATTGTTCGTTTCCGAAAAAATCTGCTGAAAACTACGTTTTACATTTTCTTTATCCGAAACATCTGTCGCAATATGTTTAAATTTTTTTTGACCTTTAGCTGTTCTTGATAAACCATAAACTTGATGTCCTTTATCGTGAAAATAATTTGCCAAAGTCAATCCTACACCCGAAGAAGAGCCTGTAATTACAATAACTTTTGATTGCATGATTCGATTAATTTATCCACAAAACTACATAATATCAGACAAATATTGGTAGATAAATAATTTTTTGAATGGTTATTAGAAGATTCTCTAAATTTGTGCGTTAATTATCAAAAGATTTCAATTGAATCCAAAAACTAAAAAATATATTATAACAGGAATTAAATTAACGATTAGTATTGCGTTAATCTATTATATCTTCTTTGTTAAACTACATATTTTTGATATTTTCAGTCATTACAAAAATGCGAATTGGGCGTATATTTTTATAGCTGTTATTCTTTATGTTCTTTCGCAAGCCTTGTCTGTTTTTCGATTAGATTATTATTTTCGGGATATCAATCTCGACTTATCGTACAAATCAAATGCACGATTATATTTCTTAGGAATGTTTTACAATACCTTTGTTCCAGGTGGAATTGGTGGCGATGCATACAAAGTCTATGTGTTGAATAAAAACTATAAAATCAGTCTAAAAGAAATTTCGCAGGCGGTTTTTCTTGACAAAATTATCGGTCTTTGTGCAATGTTGTTAATCATCATTTTTCTAATATTTTTCTCAAATCTGACTGATTATCCTTGGGTACAATATGGTTCATTAATCCTTTCTTTGGTTGGTTTTATAGCTGTTCCATTTATTTTAGGAATGATTTTCCCTATTCATAAACGCACATTTTATAACTCGATGATTTATTCGATTGTATTACAATTGATACAAGTTGGTATGTTGTATTTTGTTTTGGAAGGATTGAATATTCATCCAGATAATTTCAGTATATATTTATTGATCTTTTTAGTTTCAGGAATTTTATCGATTATCTCTTTTAGCGGATTTGGGATTAGAGAAGCTGTGTTTATGTACGCTGCACATCGATTCAATTTTGATGAAACTTTAGCAACAAGTGCGGCATTTATCTTCTCTATCATCACCATTTCGATTTCATTTATTGGGATTATTTACCTGTTTAAAGGGGTTAAAATTGAAGAGAAAAAGAAAAAGACGAATATTTCTTTTTAAAATCTGAAAAATTATTTCTTTGAAATGAAAAGAGTTAAGTCCTAACATTAAATTTTATTTAATTTTTTTCATTTTAACTATTTGGATTATTCAAAAACAGCCCTATATTTGCAATCCAATTACGAA
>NZ_JACAGF010000003.1:170285-296179 GCF_030324345.1 Empedobacter sp. R750
GGTCTCTTAGCTCAGTTGGTTCAGAGCACCTGCCTTACAAGCAGGGGGTCACTGGTTCGAATCCAGTAGGGACCACATAAAGACAATTAGAAAGTCTTTCAAATAAAATTCTAAAAAGGTCTCTTAGCTCAGTTGGTTCAGAGCACCTGCCTTACAAGCAGGGGGTCACTGGTTCGAATCCAGTAGGGACCACAACAAAACTCCTTTCAAGAAATTGAAAGGAGTTTTTTTTGTTTTAACTATTCAAGTAGCACATCTTATTTTACGGTAAATGCTAAATTTTGAAACTCGTACTGTAAAGCTTATAACTCTCAGGAAAGGATAAAACAACTCTGTGTAATCAACCGAGATTAATGTTATACGTTTTAAGTTGTATGTTTTACGAAATTAGAAGTTCGGAAGTATGTAAATCCTTGTCAAGGTTTGAAACCTTGACAAGGATATTTTTAAAACGTTTTTATCCTTCGACAAGCTCTGGATGACATATTATAGAAGTTAAAATTCTATCTCTAATAAAAAAACTGATAAAATAACCAAATGTAAATCAATGTTTACCTTTGGTAGTATTGTGAATATACAGTTATCTATATTATTACCGATACTAAGTTTATTTTAGCTCATTCATCATCAACTTAATATCTTTTTCCAAGGCAGTAAAAAAAATAATATCGCTATTGAAGAAACTGTCAATTGAAATAGATTATGTTTAGCTTCTTCTTTTTTTATTAGAATATTACGTTCATTATCATAATAAAGTTTTATTTTTTCGCCGAGGTTTAATTCCGCACAAGCATTTCTTCCATATTTCACCTTATAAATTAATTGTTTATAAGAAACATACACACTACTTGACCCTTTAGATCCACTACAAGACTTTTCAACAATTGTAGTGGTAACAACTTTATTCTGAGTAGCAATTCTAATGTTTCTGTTATAGAAATACAGACAAATAGATAATGCTATAATACATCCAAAAAGGGCATATATCTGTCTAATGAAATAATAATCATTTTGAAGTTTCATAATTTATTTATCTTTATCTACGATTACTGATTCTAAAAAAAACCTCACTAATTAATTAGCGAGGCTTTTATCTTTTTAAAATCTTAATCTTACACCATTTTCGGTTGTAAAGGCTTTTTTACGGAAAAGGAACAAAGTAAGTCCTCCAATAAAAATAGCCGAATCTGCGATATTAAATACAGGCTGAAAGAACTTATAATGTTGTCCGCCTACAATTGGAATCCAAGAAGGCCAATCAAACTCCACAATCGGGAAATAAAGCATATCTACGACACAGCCCGTAAACCAACCAGAATAACCAGCGAAGTTTGGTTCTGCAATACCTTGATATCCTACCCAATCCTGAAACATTTCATTGTAAGTAGTTCCTTTATCGAAAATAACGCCATAAAAAATTCCGTCAAGTACATTCCCTATTGCGCCTGCCAAAACAAGCGCAATCGGAATGATAAAGAAATTATTATTTAGTTTTTTCGACCATGCATTAATATAGTAGATAATCATTCCGATTAAAGCAATTCGTAGAAGTGATAAAATTATTTTTCCTGTTTCTCCTCCGAAATGCATACCGTATGCCATTCCAGGGTTTTCTACAAATGCTATTTTAAACCAACCCAAAACATCTACGTCTTCACCTAAAAAAAAGTGTGTTTTTACGTAAAATTTTGAGATTTGGTCTATGATTAAAACCAAAATGGTAATGAGTACTACTTTTTTCAAAATACTTGATTAACGTTGCATATTTTTAGCTTCGATGCTTAATGTAGCATGCGGAACTAATTTCAAACGGTCTTTGTTAATTAATTTTCCTGTTACACGGCAAATACCGTATGTTTTGTTCGAAATACGTAACAATGCATTTTTCAGGTCACGGATAAATTTATCTTGGCGTGCTGCTAATTGTGCATTTTGTTCTTTCGACATGGTTTCAGAACCTTCCTCAAACGCTTTGAACGTTGGAGACGTATCGTCAGTACCATTGTTACTATCGTTTGTGTAAGCTTCTTTCAATAATTCGTAATCTTTTATCGCTTGATCTAATTTCTCTTGAATTATTGCTCTGAACTCTTCCAATTCTGCGTCAGAGTACCTTACTTTTTCATCTGTTGTTGCCATACGCTTACAATTTAGTAATCGCAATTTGCGTCATCAATCCATTAATTTCAACCTCTGCCCCATTTGCAACTTTGTCTTGTAAAACAAGATCTTCTGCTAATGTCTCAGAACAAATGTAATCTTTGTTTTGCTCGACTGCATTTACGATTGATTCATCATTTTTTAAGTTAAGTATAATTTTGTCGGTTACTTCTAGTCCGGTTTCTTTACGTAGATTCTGAATTCTATTTACCAATTCACGCGCAACACCTTCGTTAATTAACTCTTCAGTTAATTGTAAATCAAGTGCTACTGTCAATGTAGAATTAGATGCTACAGTCCATCCTGGGATGTCTTTTGTAGCGATTTCAAAATCTTCTAAATCTAAAGTTAATGTTTTGTTGTCAATTAACAAATCTATTTTACCTGATTGCTCTAATTTAACAATTTCTTCATTCGTCAATTCTGCTGTAGCAGCCGAAATAGCTTTCATTTCTTTTCCATATTTCGGGCCTAAAGTCTTGAAATTAGGTTTAATAGATTTCACTAAAAGATTTGATGCTTCTTCGTTTGTTAAAAGTTGAATTTCTTTAACGTTAACTTCTTGTTTCAATAATTCTGATACAGCCTCTAAATTAGCTTTCATTGTATCATTCAACACAGGAATCATTACTTTTTGTAATGGTTGACGTACTTTGTTATCACTCAATTTACGTAGTGATAAAATCATACTTGTCGCCGTTTGTGCTAAATGCGTTTGTTCTTCTAATTCTGCTTTAATCAATGATTCATCCACAACTGGGAAATCTGCTAAATGCACAGATTCTGCTGCATTTTTACCTGTAGCAGCATTCAAATCTTTGTACAAACGATCCATGAAGAATGGCGCAATTGGCGAACCTAAAATTGAAACTGTTTCTAAAACTTTGTACAATGTTTGGTAAGCAGCAATTTTATCTTTCGAATAATCACCTCTCCAGAAACGTCTTCTTGATAAACGTACGTGCCAGTTTGATAAATTATCAATCACAAATTCTTGAATTGCACGAGCCGCTTTTGTTGGTTCATAATCTGTTAAAAATGCATCAACTTTTTTCGTTAATGTATTCAATTCAGAAATAATCCATTGATCTAATTCAGCTCTTTCATTTACAGGAATTTCTTCTTCCTCAAATGTAAATCCATCCACATTCGCGTATAAAGCGAAGAATGAATAGGTATTGTATAATGTTCCGAAGAATTTACGACGAACTTCGTCCACTCCAGCAATATCAAATTTCAAGTTTTCCCAAGGTTGCGCATTCGCAATCATGTACCAACGCGTTGCATCAGGACCATAAGTTGCCAATGTATCAAATGGATCGACAGCGTTCCCCAAACGTTTTGACATTTTTTGACCATTTTTGTCTAAAACCAATCCGTTTGACATTACATTTTTGTATGCTTTCGAATCAAAAACTAATGTTCCGATCGCATGCAATGTATAGAACCATCCACGTGTTTGATCGACACCTTCTGCAATAAAATCAGCTGGATACATTGTTCCATTATCAATCAATTCTTTATTTTCGAATGGATAGTGAACTTGCGCATAAGGCATTGCTCCAGAATCAAACCAAACGTCAATCAAATCAGCTTCGCGTTTCATCGGTTTTCCAGATGCAGAAACTAATGTAATTTCATCTACTACATTTTTGTGTAAGTCGATCAAATCATAATTTTCTTCTGTCATATTTCCAACTTCGAAATTTTGGAAAGGATTAGAAGTCATTACGCCTGCCGCAATTGATTTTTCAATTTCAGCAACTAATTCTTCAACAGAACCAATTACAGTTACTTCGTCACCTTCTTCTGTTCTCCAAATTGGCAATGGAATTCCCCAATAACGAGAACGAGATAAGTTCCAGTCGTTCGCATTTTCTAACCAATTTCCGAAACGTCCTTCACCAGTCGCTTTTGGTTTCCAATTGATTTCTTTATTCAATTCAACCATACGGTCTTTTACATCCGTTACCTTGATAAACCAAGAATCTAATGGATAATATAAAATCGGTTTGTCTGTTCTCCAACAATGTGGATAACTGTGTTTATATTTCTCTACTTTGAAAGCTTTGTTTTGCTCTTTCAATAAAATCGCGATTTCGACATCAACCGATTTTTCAGGAGCAGTTCCATCATCGTAATATTCATTTTTCACATATTTACCTCCGTAACCTTCTGGTAAATCAGCCACAAAACGACCTTGTAAATCGACCAAAGGAACAGGATTTCCATGCGTATCTAATACCAACATTGGAGGAACACCAGCATCTTTTGCAACGCGCGCATCATCAGCACCAAAAGTAGGCGCAGTGTGTACGATACCTGTACCATCTTCTGTTGTTACGAAGTCTCCAGGAATTACTTGGAAAGCATTCTCTGCATTTTCGTAAGGCAACGCCCAAGGTAATAATTGCTCATAACGAGTTCCAACTAAATCAGCACCTTTGTATTCTCCAACAATTTTGTAAGGAATTGTCTTATTTCCTGCCGCATAAACTTTGAAATCTTCTTCTGTTTCTGCTAAGAAATATGGTTTTCCAAATTGCTTAGAAACCAATGGTTTTCCTAAAATTACGCGAATTGGCTCGAATGTATATTGATTGAATGTTTCAACTACAACATAATCGATAGTTGGACCAACTGTTAACGCTGTATTTGATGGCAACGTCCAAGGTGTTGTTGTCCAAGCTAAGAAATACACATCTCCATCAAAATCATTAAATAAATCTGTCGAATCTTTCTTTACTTTAAATTGAGCAACAATCGTTGTATCTGTAACATCTTGATAAGTTCCTGGTTGATTTAACTCGTGTGAAGATAAACCTGTACCAGCTTTCGGAGAATATGGTTGAATTGTATAACCTTTGTACAACAAATCTTTGTTATAAATTTGTTTCAACAACCACCAAACAGACTCCATATATTTTGGTTTATACGTGATATATGGATCTTCCATATCCACCCAATAACCCATTTTTTCAGTCAAATCATTCCACAAATCTGTGTAACGCATTACTGTACGTTTACACGCTTCGTTATATTCTTCAATTGAAATTTTAGTTCCAATATCTTCTTTGGTAATTCCTAATTCTTTCTCAGTTCCCAATTCTACTGGTAAACCGTGCGTATCCCAACCCGCTTTACGAAAAACTTGTTTTCCTTTCAAGGTTTGATAACGACAAAATATATCTTTAATAGAACGTGCTAAAACGTGGTGAATCCCTGGCTTTCCGTTTGCAGAAGGAGGACCTTCATAGAACACAAAAGATGGATTTCCATCGCGCGTAGAAATACTTTTCTCGAAAACATTATTTTGTTTCCAATCTTCTAACGTTTCTTTTGAGACTTGTACCAAGTCTAAGTGCTTATATTCTCTAAACTTTTTTGCCATCGAATTCTTTCTTATTTCTTCTAAATCAAGGAGTGCGAATATAAGAAATTTTTACATATTTTTATTGCTATAGAAACGAAAATCATATTAATAATTGCTTAAATTTATCCCAACATTATAGATTTAACAATTCTTGAATAAAAATCAGATGATTTCAGATTTAATTCAGCATTAACCAAATAATTAACAACAATTTTTTAAGATATTTTTTCAATGAAAAAAGGCTTCAAATATTACTCAATTCTATTTCTAATTTTGCTTTTTGCAAGTTGTTCCAAAAACGAAGATTATACGGTTTTGATTCCGACAGATGCAGATTTTGTTGCGTTGATTAATCCAAAATCAATTGCAGAAAAAGGTAATTTTCAGAAATTAGAACAATACAAAATTTATCAATTAGCCGAAGGTGAAATTAAAAATCAAGATCCTACTTTTGATCAATTATTAAATGATATCAAAAACAATCCGACCTCAGCAGGCCTAGATATTATCAGTCCTATTTACCTTTTTGGACAAAAAATTAATGGAAAAAATATGGTGGCGTTGATTACAAATATGCGCGACAAAGATCAATTTGAAAAACATTTATCAACGATTTACAAAGGTTTATACAAAAAAGATATTTCTTTTGAAAAGAAAGATGGTTTTACAACGATCTCTGGATTCAATAAACCGTTTATGGCTTGGAATAAATCTCAATTCTTATTGATTGTTTCTGAATTTGGTGTTGGAGAAAAAGCGATTCAAGATTATTTTACGAAAATTATCAACGATAAACATTCACTTGCGAAGGAAAATAATAGTTTTGGAGATTTTGTCAAAAACTCACAGGATATCAACATTTGGTACACTGGAAACTTTTTGAAAAACTTCTCGAAACATGAAAGTTCTGAAAAGAAAAACCTTGATTTTACAAAAAGCTCTTGGGTTAATTTTATTTCATTTACTTCGGACGGAATTAGTTTTACGCAGAAATTTCATCCAGATGCAATTACAAAAGTTGAATTGCAAAAACATCCGATGTGGAAATCGAAAATCAATACTGATTTTTTTAAATATTTTCCTGCGCAAAGTTACATGAACATTGGACTTGGAATTTATCCTGCCAACACGCGTTATGTATTCGAAAATCAAAATTTCTTAACTACTTTTTTAGAACAATATGACATTGATTTGAACAAACTAGAGCAAAGTTTTGAAGGCGAAGCTTTGTTTAGTGTATATGATTTTGAGATCGGAAAAGCATTTAATCCAAATGATTTTTTTGGTAAGAAAGAAGCTTTTATCAAGCAAGTTGTTTATCCGCAATTTGTTTTAGGAGGAAAAATGAAAAACGATCTTTTCTTCAACGAATTTATTAAAGCCCATCAAGAAAATATTCAGAAAATTGGACCTTATTACATGCTGCCAATTTCGACAAATATGAAGATTTATATGGCGTACAAAAACAATTTGATGTACATCACAAATAATCAATCGATTATGAATCAATATTTGAACAACATGGTAAGTTCTTCAAATTTTGTTA
The DNA here is from genome assembly GCF_030324345.1 of Empedobacter sp. R750. Classification (NCBI taxonomy): domain Bacteria; kingdom Pseudomonadati; phylum Bacteroidota; class Flavobacteriia; order Flavobacteriales; family Weeksellaceae; genus Empedobacter; species Empedobacter sp. R750. Next base: position 177,365 of record NZ_JACAGF010000003.1, read on the forward strand.
CATCAGAATATGCTACAAACGCTTCAAATCCGATGTTTGGTTACGTGAATTTAAATTTTGATCAATATCCAAAAGAAGTTCAAAATTATATTTATCAACAAATTCCGTTCGGAAATACGAAAGAAATGCAAACGGTTTTATCTTATTTTGATTACGTCGATTACCGCGTTTCGAATGAATACACAAAAACAGGAAAAATACATATGAAAAAGACGGATAAAAATAGTTTGGAAGTGATTTTCTTGCTTTTAGACCAAGCTTATTCACTATTTTTCAATCAAGCTGCACAACAAAATGGAAATTAAAATCAGTCAACTTGTTCCGCATCCTTTGAAGGAATTTGGGTTCGAACAATCTGAAATTTGGAAAAATACATACACTTTTTCGAGCGGAAATATTTATCAAATCGTTGCACATTCTGGTGTTGGAAAATCGACGTTGATTAATATTTTGTACGGCGATAGAAAAGATTATGACGGAGAAGTTTTATTTGATGGACAAAATATTAAGAATTATTCTTTGAATGATTGGACAAAAATTAGACGTGAAAAAATTGCGTATGTTTTTCAAGGTTTACATTTGTTTGAAGAATTGACTTTGATGGAAAATATTCAATTAAAAAATGTATTAACGCAACATCAATCCGAAAATCAAATTATTGAATGGATTGAAAAAGTTGGTTTAAAAAGTCATTTACATCAAAAAGCGATTCATCTTTCTTATGGTCAACGTCAAAGAATTGCTGTGATTCGTGCACTTTGTCAACCATTTGATTTTTTACTTTTGGACGAACCTTTTAGTCATTTAGATGAAGTAAATCAACAACTTCTGATTGATTTGGTTACCGAAGAAGCTACAAAAAATAACGCTGGAATCATCTTTACAAGCTTACACGAAATTCACGATAAACGCCTTTCAAATGTCATTCAACTCTAAAACTTTAATCGAAAAATTAGTTCGTAAAAATCTAAGTTTCTTACGAATTACAACCTTTTGTTTTTTCTCAATCATTGGATTTTTTATCTTGATTTTAGCTGGAACAATTTATTTGGATTATGCCAAAAATTTTGGAGAAGATAGCTCAGTTTGGAAAGCAAATTATGTGGTTTTGAATAAAAAAATATCGTCTTTACAAACGTTGACTGGAGAAAAACCAAGTTTTAGTGAAAATGAAATTAACGATTTGAAATCGCAAAATTTTGTTGCGAAAGTTGGAACATTCAAAAGTAGTCAATTTCCTGTAAAATTACAAGTTGGTGGTATTGCTGGAATTCGTGGTTTTTCGACTGATTTATTTTTCGAATCTGTTCCAGAAGATTTCATTGATGTAAAAGAATCGGATTGGAAATGGCAAGAAGGACAAGATTTTATTCCGATTATTATTCCGAAAAGTTATTTGAATTTGTACAATTTTGGTTTTGCAACAAGTCAAGGTTTACCACAAGTTTCGGAAGGATTATTTACTAAAATTCCTTTTCAATTGATTTTAGGAAAAGGAGAAAATCAGAAAGTATATCAAGCAAGAATTGTCGATTTTACCACAAAAATTAATACGATTTTAGTTCCTGAAAACTTTTTGGAATGGGCAAATCATACATATGCACCTCAAAAAAATACTGAACCTTCAAGAATTGTTGTTGAAACGAAATCTCAAGGAGATGAAAATGCTTCGACTTATTTTGAGCAACAAAATTATGATATCAACAAAGATGAATTGAAAAATAATGAATTGACGTATTATCTAAAATTAGCTTTTTCGTTGGTTTTATTTATTGGTTTAATCATTGTTTTTGCAGCGATTTGGTTGATGATTATTAATTTTCAATTGATGATTGAAAAGAACAAGCATAAAACGAAAGATTTATTTTTGATTGGATATAACATCAATCAATTAGCTCGTCCGTATCTGAAATTTTCGATTATATTTATGTTGATTAGTTATCTTATTTCGATTCCGTTAGTTTATTTTGTTTTAGATATCATTAAAGAAAAAGTCGGAAAATTTATGGCAACAGAAACTTCTCACCTTTGGGAAGTGATTGGTTTTGGACTAATCATCGTGATTATTTTATTCATCATTAATAAAATAATTTTGACACAATCGATCAAAAAAATTGCATTGAAAGATTAATGCTAAATTTTATAAAACCATAAAAAAGGATTCTGAAAAACTCAGAATCCTTTTATTTATACTTAAATATTCTCGATTAGAATGAATATCCAACACCTACAGAAAACGAATGATTTTTCACATCACCAACTTCTATATTGTTGTTGTTTTTATTATCTCCTATTTTAGTTAATCCCATATAGTATCTCGCTCCAACATTGATATTATCTGTTACATTATATCCCAAACCAAAGTTAACACCGAAATCAAAATCTTTCACATTATCTTTAATGTCAGTTTTTTCTTCCGTATTGTACACGGTATTGTTTACATAAGTACTAACTTGCGTTTTATTACTCGCATATACATTATATCCAAATTGAGGTCCAGCCTCTATATTAAAGCGACTTCCAGCAGGATAAAATTGAAGCATTACTGGAACTTGAATATAATCTAAAGTCGTTTTATTGTAATTTTTTACCGTCGTGTTTCCAACTTCTGTTACGTCAGTTTTTTCTCGTCCCCCCGTTCTTGTAAAATTAACCTCTGGCTGAACTGCAAACTGTTCTGTAATTGGAAAATGTCCATAAAAACCAGCTCCAAAACCAACCTTATAATCATTATTGTTCACGTCTTTTCCGTTAAATGAAGACATATTTGCACTTGATTTAATACCAAATTGTGCAGATGTTGTTTTTTCTTGTGCGCTCAAACTAACAACTCCTAACATTGCAGCAGCAATAAAAAATAATTTTTTCATCTTTTTAAATTTTATAGTTCTAATTATGATGCATTCATAATTTCAAGTGCTGTGCCAAATAGTGTTAAAATCAGACTTTAACAATCTTAAAACAATGATTAACAATGGTTTTAATTCAAATATTTAACATTTAAAGAATTGAATTAAAATGAAAAAGCTACATCTTTCGATGTAGCTTGTATCAATTATAAGTTGTTCTTGTTATTAGAATTTATAAGCAAATCCTAAAGAAACTGCATCTGCATTAAACTTTTTATCAAATCCATAGTTATTACTTGTAGCAATTCCTTTATATCCAGCATATACATCAAAGTTAGCTCCTGAATAACCAAATTTTGGTTGCCAGAATAAACCTCCGTCCATACCACTTTTCGTAGCAATTGCGTAACCTAAATCTCCACCAATAAATAAATTGTTACTGAATTCGTATTTTGCAGTTGCTGCTAATGGAATAAACCCAAAATCTTCTCCTCCTAAATCTTTAAAATCACTTTTAGCAATAAAATGGTCATACCCGACTTTCGCTCCTAATTTGAAATTATTTGCAATAGGATGTAAGTAAGCTAAGTCTACTCCAAGGTTAAAAGAAGAAACATCTGATGCATTACCTACTGGAATACCCACGTGTACTGTACCTTCTACTCCTGACGTTTGCGCTGAAACTCCTACCATACCTGCTACTGCTAAAGCAGCTGTTAATAATACTTTTTTCATTTTTATAATGTTTTAAAATATTTACAATTTTGTTAAACTTATTTGTATAATTTCAATTTGTGTGCCAAACTCTAAAAATCAATAATGATAAAACATACTAAAATTAACAATTACTTAATATTCAAAACTTTATTTCACAAAAAAAGCTCCAAAATAATTTTGGAGCTTTTCTATTTTTATTGATTTGACTTATTGTCCGACCATTTTGTATAAAATATTCTGTTGTTGTTTTGCATAATTGGTATCAATTTCTGCTGCTACACCAATCATTTCGTCTAAATAATTAAACTGATTCATGATTTTTGCTTGATCAGCTGCATCAACTTTTCCATCTGCAATAACTTCTTTATATAAGGTTTCGAATTTCTTTAAAACAGGATTATAAGCAGATTCGAAAACTTTCAATGCTTTTTCTTTGTCACCTCTTTCTCCTAAAGCGGAAGCTTCATTGTAGATTGACATCATCAAATCATTTTTAGCCGCGGCTAAATCAGAACCAATTGAATATCCTTTACCTGAAGGCAACGATTCGAAGAAAGCAATTTTCGCATTCGCTTCTTTACGAACGTGCGCGAACAATTCTTGCGCTTTTTTATCCTCTCCAGCTTTCAAATAAATTCCAGCAATTCTACTTACTCCATAACCAATATCGTATTTCGCTAAAGCAGGAATTTCTAACATTACTTTATCTAAAACTGCAATTGCTTCTTTTTTGCGTCCTGCATTCAATAAATCATCTGCTAAACGAACCGCCGTATTTCTATAAGAAGATGTGTAGTTACGCTCTGTCAAACTAAATGAAGCATCAGGGTTATTATAACCAGACCATTTGTATGAATTGAATGTTCTTAACAACATATCATTATCAGAAGCTCCAATAATTCCTCCTTTACCAAAAGGCGTATAAATAGGAACTAATTTATAACTCATTCCAGCATTCAATAAATAATCATTCATGTAGAATGTATTTTCTGGATCAGAAATTCCTCCTCCACTAAAGTAAATAGGACGATCCCAATTGTATTTCGCCATCATTGACAACAACAACAAATTGTTTTTGAATAAACTTGACGCTTTGATATTAATTGTGATTGAATCAACCATTTTATCTGCATCTTTTGCACTTACAATTCCATATTTTAGAGCGTTTGCTTTATTTACAGGAACAACAATTTTAGTAACAGGTAAATAATTTGCTCCACCAATTGGATAACCAAAATAATCTGCTAAAGCTTGTTTCTCTGGTGATTTATTATCTAAAATAAAATCCATCGCTTCTTTAGCTGTCATACTATCTGTTGTGATATATTTTTGCAAAGGTTTTAAACTTTTATAAACTGACATCACTTGGTTTGGATCAATTTCAGGATCAGATAAATATTGACCAACTTGCTCGATTGGCATTTGACTTAACGTTTCTAATGTTTGATTAGATCCTGGTTTGATGAAACCATTTATTTGATCAAAAATATTTTTAATAGAACCTCCAACAACAAAAATTTGATCGTTAGTTCCAGATTGATAATCTTTCGGTTTCAAATCACTTGGAAGTGGAGCTGCATTGTACGTTCTGCGTAATAATTGCTCTAAATTCCATGGAGAAGCAGCCAACGTTAAATTCGCAATTTTTACATCATCACGGAAATTTTCGGTTTCTTGTAATCCCCAAAGTGGATAAGTATCATTGTCACCATACACGAAAAGAATGGCGTTTTTATCAAGCGGATTCAGATAATTATAAGCCAAAGAATAAGCTACAGAACGCTCTGAACGATCGTGATCATCCCAGTTTTGAGCTCCCATTAAAATTGGAATACCAACTAAAATTACAGTTGTTCCAATTGCTAAAGACGGCTTCAATTCTTTCTTCATCAATTTTTGAAGTAATAAATAAACTCCTTGTACACCCAATCCTGCCCAAATCGCAAATGCATAGAAACAACTTACTAATGCGTAGTCACGTTCGCGAGGCTCGAAAGGTTTTACAGATGTGTAAAAGATGATTCCGACACTTGTTAAAATAAACAATGACAACAATGACCACCAGTTGACAAAGTTTCTGTTTAATTGTGTAAATAATCCGATTAAACCTAAGAATAATGGTAACATGAAATATACATTTGTTCCATCATTTCTATATTCATCTGGTAATTTTGATTGATCTCCTAAACGTGGATTATCAATAAATGGAATTCCTGAAATCCAGTTACCTTTTGTAATCTCGAAATTACCTTCTAAATCATTTTGACGACCAGAGAAATTCCACATAAAGTAACGGATAAACATATAGTTGATTTGGTAATCAATAAAGTAATTAAATTGTTCACCAAATGTAGGTGGTTCGATATCTAAAATCTCACCATATTTCTTAAGTTCTGCGACTTTTAATTGTCTATTTTGACGCTTTTCTACCAATTGAGCGTACATTTGCTGCGCTTCTTTATCACCAGCATATTGTGCATTCAAAGAGAATTTTGGAAAAGCATAAACTGCCGCATAATTCTCCATCACACCTGGGTCTGGACTAAACATTTTAGGGAAAAACTTTACATATTTATCTTCGTATGTATAATCTAAACGATCCGAAACTTTCAAATATTTTCCTGTACGTTTATCCTTAATATATTCAGAACTACGAACTGTACTTTCTGGTGCTCCGTTAGTATCACGCTTGATTCCGTCACTTGCAATATGAGCCGTAAAAACTGGTCCGTACATCACAGGCCAAGAACCATATTGTTCACGATTAAAATAATCTAAAACACCCAAAGCTGTATCAGGATCATTCAAATTCATGTGAGGATTTGCATTGGCACGAATCGGAATAACCAACCAACATGAGAAACCAATCAACATAAAAATCACACACCACGAAATTGTATTCAATAAAGCTGAACCATATTTCTGAGTTAATTTAATCGCAAAATAGAAGACTGCGATTAAAATAATAGCGGCGATAATTGTCCCAGAATTGAAAGGCATTCCCAAATTATTGACTACATAAATCTCTGTTCTACCAAAGAAAGTCATTACAACTGGGAAAATTATTTTGAATACAAAAGCTAAAATAATCAATGTAATAACATTTGCGATTAAAAAACTTTTGATTGTAAATCTATATTTACGAGCATAGTAAACAAAACAAACTGCTGGAATTGCTAACATTGCCATTAAGTGAACACCAACCGATAAACCAATCACCAACGAAATAATTACCAACCATTTGTTTCCTCTAGGTGTATCAGCGACTTGATCCCATCTTGTAATCAACCAAAATAATAACGCTGTGAAGAAAGATGCCATTGCATAAACTTCTCCTTCTACAGCAGAAAACCAGAATGTGTCGCTAAACATAAAAATTGCAGCTCCAACTAATCCACTTCCTAATGTTATAATTTTTTGAGAAGCATTTAGCCCAATTGCATCAACATTCATTGGATCTTGTGTTTTTGCAAACATTTTTCGAGCAAAATATGTAATTGTCCAAAACAAAAACATAATTGTTCCTGCGCTATACAAGGCAGATGTACTGTTGATTAATATCGCATATTTGCTTCCGTCACCAAAAGCTAAACCAGACCAAACTGCTCCCATTATTTGGAACAAAGCTGCTCCTGGCGCATGCGTAATTCCCAATTTTGCAGATGACACAATGTACTCACCACAATCCCACAAACTCAGGTAACGTTCCATCGACGCCAAATACAATATTGTCGCTATCAAGAACATCGCAACACCCAAGATGTTGTTCCACTTTTTGAAATTTATATCCATTTTGTTTTTATAAACTATCTTGCGAAAATAAGATAAAAAATTGATATAGCTTAGGATTGAAATGATTAAATTCTGATTAGAATATCATCTAAACAATATAGATTTATCGAATATTTTAAAATTAATTTTAAAGTTTCTAATCGATTCATTTACATATTAACAAAACATAAAATCCTTCAAAATAAAGATACATTTTCTCAAATAGTTTTGATTCTAAACTTTTTTCATCTAAATTTGCAATGCAAAAAGCAATGCCTTTAACAGACAAAATTCTACAAACGGGCTTCACTTTTGACGATGTGTTATTAGTGCCAGCCTACTCAGAGATATTACCGAACCAAGTATCTCTACAAACAAGATTCACAGACAATATCACCCTTAACATTCCGATAGTTTCTGCTGCGATGGATACTGTATCCGAAGCAAGATTAGCGATTGCATTAGCGCGTGAAGGAGGTTTATCTTTCGTTCACAAAAATATGTCGATCGAAGAACAAGCGAATGAAATTGATATGGTAAAACGTTCGGAAAACGGAATGATTTCTGATCCAATTACTTTATCTCGTCATCACAAGTTGCAAGATGCAGTAAACTTAATGGAGAAATACAAAATCTCTGGTTTACCAGTTGTTGAAGAAGATAGAACATTGGTTGGAATTATTACAAATCGTGATATTCGTTACCAAGAAAACTTCGATCAATTGGTAGAAGACGTGATGACAAAAGAAAATATCGTAACTTCTGATATTGATACTGACCTTAAGAAAGCAAAAGAAATTCTTTCTCGTTACCGCATTGAAAAATTACCAATCGTTGACGAAAACAATAAATTAATCGGATTAATTACGATAAAAGATATTGACAACTTAACTGAATTCCCTAATGCATGTAAAGATACAAAAGGTCGTTTACGCGTTGGAGCAGGAGTTGGTGTTGGTGCTGATACATTAGAACGCGTTCAAGCCTTAGTAAACAAAGGTGTTGATATCGTAGCGTTAGATTCAGCTCACGGACATTCAGCTGGAGTTATTAGTAAAGTTGCTGAAGTTAGAAATGCATTCCCTGAATTAGATATAGTGGGAGGAAATATTGTAACTGCAGAAGCAGCAAAAGCTTTGATTGATGCTGGAGCAAATGCTTTAAAAGTTGGTGTTGGACCTGGTTCTATCTGTACAACTCGTGTTGTAGCTGGTGTTGGTGTACCTCAGCTTTCTGCTATTCATGACGTGCATTCTTACGCAAAAACAAGAAACGTTTCAATTATTGGAGATGGTGGTATCAAATTATCAGGCGATATTGTAAAAGCTGTTGCTGCTGGTGCAAACTTGGTGATGTTAGGAAGTTTATTTGCAGGAACAGATGAAGCGCCAGGAGAAGAAATTATTTTCCAAGGTCGTAAATTCAAAGCATATCAAGGAATGGGTTCTTTAGCTGCAATGAAACGCGGTTCTAAAGATCGTTATTTCCAAGCTGATGCGAAAAAATTAGTTCCAGAAGGAATTGAAGGTCGTGTTCCTCACAAAGGTTCTATTGCAGAAGTTGTTTACCAATTATGCGGTGGATTACGTGCTGGAATGGGTTACTGCGGAACTCCAACAATTCAAGATTTAATTGAAAACGGTAAATTCGTTAAAATTACAGGTGCTGGTTTACACGAATCTCACCCACATGATGTTGTCATTACAAAAGAGGCTCCTAATTATTCGAATTAAGAATTATCAATATATTAAACAAAATAGCAAGCTAATTGGCTTGCTATTTTGTTTTTAAAACGATATATCCTGTTTTAAGTGTCTCTTTATCATCTTTTATTATAAACCAATAAGTCCCTGTTGGCAATACAAAATTATTATGTTTACCGTTCCAAGGCAAAATATCATTTACGATTCCATTCGCAACTATTTTACCATATCTATCAAAAATCTGAATTTTAGCATTTTTATAAAAATCTTTATTTCTCAAACTCCAAGTGTCATTAATTCCATCACCATTTGGTGATAAAAAATTGAAGCCGTTTGCAATATCAAAAGGTATAGGTCCAAAAACACAACCTAATTTTGTTTTGTACCAAATATTAATCACATCTGCTGTTTGATTATAAAATGTTCCACTAGTTTGATAATTAACTCCATCTAAGGAATAACTATCAATGTTCGCATTTGGAAGTGGTATAATTGTAATTGTATTTGAAGTAGCAGTAACTTTCTCTATTCTTGCACGCTCTTTTTCTGAAACGATATTCACTTTCACAGATGACCTACAACCTAAATCATTGTCAAAATATACAATCCATTCACCTAGCGCATTAATTTTTACAGATTGATCAGATGATTTCAATTCCCCTCCATAATACCACTGATAATTCTGTTGATCTTCAGGTCCACTTATTATAAATGGATTACCACAGAATTCAAATTCTGTTTGTTCCATTTGAGTTGAGTAATCCTTCAGTTGTAAATTAATTACAGACTCTGATATACATCTTTTAGTGGTATCTTTAAAAGATATCCTTAAATAAACTTTATGCTCATCATTAGAATTTATACTATAATCTTTCCACTCTACTTCGGGAATCATATTTTGATTCAAAATCATATCATTATAGCTTCTATACAAGCTAAATACTAAAGTTCGTTTATCAGGCGGAACATTAATAAAAGTATTGATTAAGAAAATTTTACTTAAATCATATTTCTCTTTATTTGAATCGTCTAGGCAACCATAAAGTATTTCTCCAGTAAGATTTGGAGGAGTTCTTGTCCTAAAATAGGTAACTTCAACCACAAACACTTGTTTAGGATTATGTAGTGTGTTTTCTATAAATTTTAAAAAAAATATTTTTTTATTCTTTTCCCCATCATCCACTATATAAGATCTATTTATTCTATCATAAATATAGCTTGTTGTAGCATTAGCATTTTTATAAACACTTCCATCATGAGTAAATTTCGTAGGATCTAAAGTAGAATTTTGCAAATAAAACTCCTCTTGTATTTCATCTAAATCTGCAGGGTTTTCTAAAAATAAGTCATCATTGAAATTATAATCCAAACACTTATTTATTTCTACTTTATACACGATTGGTTGCGCAACGACAATACTCAGTAAACTAGATAGAAAAACAATATAATAAATGATATGATTCATGTTTTTTTTTACTTATCATAAATCTACAAAAATATAATAACAAAAAAACCACTTCATAAGAAGTGGTTTTTTATAACTATTGAGGATATTGATTTTATTATTTAGCGAAAAATAATTTAGAATCAATTTCATCGCTATTAGATAAACGGGCAGATGCTTCTGTCCAATTTGCCTTATTTGATGTTTGTTGTCCAACAGGATAACGTACACGAGCTGGCAAATCTGTTGCTACAACATTTCCAGACATTTCTGGTGTAAAAACATACGTTGTTCCATTTGGACGAGTTCCTGTTCCTCCTGGTAATAATAAAATAGAAGCATTAGGATATCCAGTTCTACGGTACTCATTCCAAGATTCATCTGCATTACCTAACAAAGCTATATATTTTTGATTCAATACATGCTCCTGTGTAGCAGCTGGTAAATTAGCTACATACGTTGAAATGTCAGTAGAAGAAACTCCCATTCTCTCCATATTGGCTGTAACACCAGCAACATAGTTTACTTGAGACCAACCATTTAACTCAGCTAAAATAAACTCAACTTCTGCATACTCCATAAGAATTTCGGGTTTGCTGATATAAGTGTAATTAGAAGAGAAAAAGTTAATCTTATCTGATGAAAATCCTGTTTCAACAGTCGGTAAACCATAAGGCATTCCTGTATATAGTGTTAAATCTTGTGACGTTGATTCAGAACCTGTTTTAATTTGACCATTTGTAGCTCCAATAGGAGCAGCTACTTTAAACAAACGAGGATCTAAACCATAAGCTCCTTTTTCACCTTTTAGTAATTGTACAAAAGTTGTACTTACATAGAAATCTGTACGATTATCTACATAAAATAATTTCCAGAATGGATTACCTTCTGCGTCAGTAGTACCAAAAGAATGTGCTGCATTATCATCATTAGAAGTAAATACTCCTTGTGCAATTGCATCTGTAATATGAGTAGTAGCTGCAGGTAATTTATCTTTTACACGATTAGCAATTCGTAAACGTAATGAGTTCGCAAACTTTTTCCATTTCGCTACATCTCCATCGTATATGTTATCTCCATTTGTAAAACCTGATTTACTAACATCTAATTGCTCTGAAGCTTCTTTTAACTCTTTCAATAAATCTGTGTAAATAACTTCTTGGGTGGCATATTTAGGAGCTATATAGTCATCAACTTGCAACGCTTGAAAATCTGCATTTTTATTTCCATAAGACCAATACGGTACATCTCCAAAATGAGTTACTAAATTATCAAATGTATAAGCCAACATAATACGACTAATTGCAATTTGATTTTCTATATCTCCAAAAGCACTCATTTGAGTAGCTGTTGTAGGATCTTCACATCTTTGGATAATGTCTTTGTAGTTATTTGCTACACGATACAGATATATCCAACCATTTGTCGTTTGAGAATCACGATAGTTGTATTTATCTTCGTCTATGTAATTATTTTGTGCAGAATACTGCATCCAAGGCAATGTCATACGAGCAGACCACCAACCATCACGTGTATAGTTCATCAAATATCTATTAGCTCCATTAAAAATTGTATATGTAGGTACAATTTCTGGATTGTTTGTATTCTCATTAATAGCTTCCAAACCATTATCACAAGAAATGAACATTGCTGTAGAACCTAATAAGGTAGCCATTAACAAATATTTTCCGATATTTTTTTTCATAATTCTTTAAAATTAAAATTGTAATTTAAGGTTCATACCATAAGTTCTTGTAGATGGTAATGATCCACCCTCTAAACCTTGTATATTTCCACTACCTCCAGATGCTTGTTCTGGGTCAATATGTTTATTGTCTAATCCCCAAGTACCTAAATTTCTACCAAAAGCAGATACTACTACATTAGAAAAAGGTCCACTCCACTTTTTAGGAAAAGTATAAGATACTGTTACTTCTCTTAATTTTACATAATCTGCATCAAAAACATTTTGAGCTGTTGGTCCAGAATAGTAATGTCCATAATAAGATGCTGCTGATACATTTTTAGTATTCTGTGCTGTATTTGTTACAGTATAAGTACCATCTCCATTAGATGTTACAGTTCCTGTTACCCCTTGAGAAATAGTACCTGTTTCACGAACATTATTCGCTGCAGTTTCTTCTAACATACCAGAGTACATTCCAAACATATTTGTTACAGAAAAATATTTCCCTCCTTGTTGTATATCAAGCAAAGCTGATACACTTAGATTTTTATATGAGAAATTATTTCTAATTCCCATATTCCAATCAGGAAGAATTGATCCTAAATTTTTAACACCTGAAGACAAATATAATCCACTTGCTCCTACCACTTTGTTACCTTCACTATCATAAATAAAGTCAGTTCCACGTATTTGTCCATATCTTTCTCCTAACATTGCATTTACTGTTGCTTTGAAAGGGGCTGAACCTATTGTTACTTGCTCAAGATCTCCATACAATTTTGTTACTTCGTTGTCATTTTTAGCGAAGTTTACATTAATTCCCCATTCAAAGTCAGTTGTTCTAACAGGTACAATGTTTAACATTAATTCAATTCCTTTATTAACAGCTTCTCCTGCATTCATATACTTTGTAGTAACTCCTGTTGATGGATCAACTGCAACTGGCATAATAAAGTCGTATGTTTTTTCGTGGTAATATGTTACATCAAATCCTAAACGATTGTTGAACATCTGCATTTCCAAACCTACTTCCCAAGCATCTTTAGATTCTGGTTTCAAGAATTGATTTTTCTTTGATAAAGAATTTAAGAAGTATGGATCTCCATTGAATGAAGAACCGCTGAATGCTGTATTTTCATAAACATCTCTAATTGAGAACACTGGAGCGTCATTACCTGTTTGCGACCACCCAGCTCTAAGTTTACCAAATTTCAACCAAGGAGCTTTTATTATTTCAGAGAACACAAATGACCCTGTTACAGATGGATAAAAGTATGAGTTATCACCTGATGGTAAAGTAGAAGACCAGTCGTTACGTGCTGTTCCTTCTAAAAAAAGCATATTTGCATATCCCAAAGACACACTTGCATATACAGAGTTTACACGTCTTTTCCATTTATAACTTGTAACAGATGCTTGTTGTGCAGAATTATTAATCGTATATAAACCTGGTACAATAAATCCTCCATTTGTATTTGCTGATAATGAAGTATAAGTTTCGTGTCTTCTGTTAACCCCTGCGAAAGAGTTTAAACTGAAATCTCCCCATTTTTTATCAAAGTGCAAACGAGCTTCGTAATTCATCTCCGTTTTATCACGAGTTGACTCTGAATAACCTGCTTGTGCTTGAGACCCTTCTGCTACTATCGAAGAAATATTTAATGTTGTATTATCTCCATAGATATTTCCTACAGCGTATAAACCTGGCAAGATATCATACTTCAATTCAAAGTTTCCGTAGAAACGGTCACGTTGATCAGTCGATGTGTTCTCATATAAAATCCAATATGGGTTATCAGAATACTTTGGTGTAGCATCATTCCAAGCTGTACGATTCCAAGATTTTTGCTCTCCTGATAATGTTTTATAATTTTTTAAACGATTATAATCTAACTGAACTTGTCCCCATTGATACATTTTTTGAGGAATTGAGTTATCTCCATACCCAAACTCTGGACGATTGTATCCGTTTGTTCTAACATAAGTTAAACCTCCTTTAGCTGTTAATTTATCATTAAATTTTGTTGATAAATTCAAATTAGCTGTTGTTCTTTTTAAACTTGTGTTAGGCAAAATACCTGATTGATCCAAATGAGATAACGACATACGAGCAGATGTATTCTCATACGATTTAGCAAAAGATACAGAATTTGTATAAGCTATCCCTGTATTATATAATGTATTATAATCATTTTTTGCAGCAGACCACGCTCTTGTTTTTAAATAATTCGCTGTATCATTAGGATCAAAAGCGTCCCAATGTAATACTTGTTGTCCGTCCAAACGAGGTCCCCAAGATTCATCAGCACCATAATCAACAACATTATAAGTTACTCCTCCTATCGATACTTGGTCAAAAACAGTATCAAAACCGCCTCCATATAATTGTTGTAATTTTGGTGAAATATTTAACGACTCAAAAGCTATTCCTGTGTTAAATACAATTTCATCTCTTCCTTTTTTGGCAGATTTTGTTGTAATCATAATTACACCATTGTTCGCTCGAGAACCATATAATGCAGATGCAGGACCACCTTTTAATATGTTCATCGATTCAATATCATCAGGATTTATATCAAAAGTTCCATCACCATAATCACGTCCTCCTGAACCTCCTTGTGTTGAAGTTGAGTTATAGTTAGAGTTATCCATCGGTACACCATCTATAACAACCAATGGTCTATTTTCTCCTGTAATAGAACCAATACCACGTAATACAACACGTGCAGAAGTTCCTAAACCAGATGGTGCTGTAATTTGAGCTCCCGCAACATTACCTGATAAAGATTGTAAAGCATTTGCTCCTCCACCTGCCGAGATAATATCACCTTTCACTTCTTGAGATGCATATCCTAAAGATTTTTTCTCACGTGTAATTCCTAATGCTGTAACAACAGCCCCTTCTAACTCTACAACTTCAGAAGGCTTAAGAGTTACATTATATTCTGAACCTGCACCAACTGAAAAAGTTTGAGTTGGTAATCCCATTGCTTCTACTGTTACTAAATCTCCTTGTTTAGCTTCAATACTAAACACCCCATTTTCGTCAGTGTAAGCTTCTTTTCCTGATGTTGTTTTTACAACAGCATCAGCTACTGGAAGTCCATCAGAGTCTGTTACAGTTCCTGTAACTGTCTTTTCTTGCGCATATAAAGAAGCTCCTAAAAGAAGTCCTCCTAATACAAACAAGTTTTTTAAATTTCTCCTCATCTGTTAAAACATTTTTAAAACTTTCATAAACTTAAGATTTCTCTAACATTTACAAAACTTTTTTATGCTAAATTTTGATAACTTTGTTAAAAAAATAAAAAATTGTATAAAGTTTTATCAAATCACGAATATGAAATAGGTTGTGATGAAGCAGGAAGGGGTTGTTTGAGCGGTCCTGTTGTAGCAGCAGCAGTTATTTTAGGAAGAGATTTTGAAAATGATATTATTAATGATTCAAAACAATTATCTGAAAAGAAAAGAAATTCGTTGAGAACATTTATAGAAGAAAATGCTAAATATTGGGCAATTGGAATTGTTTGGCCGAATGAAATTGACGAAATAAATATCTTAAACGCTAGTTTTTTGGCTATGCATCGAGCTATTGATCAATTAGATTGTCCGAAAGATTTGATTGTTGTTGATGGAAATCGTTTTAATAAATACCATGATGTCCCACACGAATGTATTATAAAAGGTGATTCAAAATATATGAATATTGCGGCAGCATCTATTTTAGCAAAAACGTATCGTGATGAATATATGGAAAGAATACACGAAGAATTCCCCATGTACGATTGGAAAAAAAACAAAGGTTATCCAACAAAAGCTCATCGTTTAGCAATAAAAGAATTTGGAGCTACTCCTTATCACAGAATGACATTTAAATTATTACCAGATCAATTAAGTCTAGATTTATAAAAAGAGGTTGTTAATAAATTAACAACCTCTTAAAACTTAAAAAAATTAGTACAGCTTATTTCTTAGTCACTTTTTGCGAATAAGATTTTTTATCTGTTTTTATATTTAATAAATATACTCCTTTTGGATATTTAGATAAATCTATTTTTGATTCTTTTTTATCTATCTTATTTGTTTCTACTAACAATCTACCTGACATATCAAAAACTTGATAGCTAACAATTTTTTCTTTGCTTGACAGTGTAACAAAATCAGCAGTAGGATTAGGGTAAATATTAAACTCAACTTTATTTAAATCTTCTAATCCTAAAGAATTACAATTAATTTGTGCTGCCCATCCTTTTAACTCTAATCCACCATCTGATCTAAAACGAATTGTAATTGCTCCAGAGTCATCTGTAGAAACGAATGGTCCAGGAATTTTATTTCCGTTTAATTCTTTTCCATTTTCAAATAATTTTGAAGCATTACTAGATGTTCCATTATATACATTCATATAATCATAAACTCCATTTTCATCAGCAGGTTCTACATCAAACTCTGTAAAAGTGATTGACACTTTTTCGCCCGCAACAAGAGGTTTAAATACTTTTATAAAATTCTCATTAGGCGAGTAGTTTCCATTTGCTCCACCAGAATCATAATAAATATCTCCATTACAATAATCTCCAGGAATTTCAATAATTGATGTTACAGAAGAAGAATTAGATGTTGCTGTACATTTATTTGCTACTTCAATTCTGTAGTATGCATTTCGATCTAAATTTTCAAACTTTAATATTTTTGATGTCGTTTCTTTCCATTGAGCTTCTGTATCACCAATTTTCTGAAACTTATAAATCCAAACAGTTCCTACATCATCATTTAACGTATATGTAATATTTTGTCCTTCAAGAGAACCTGTTACAGATTTTATCGTTTGTGGACAAGTCATACTACAATCTGTACTTAAACAAATTTTACCATCAACAGTAGCACGAATTAAATTCCCTGGTTGTTCTCCGAAACCATTAGAAAAGTTAATACCTACTCCACCTACTAAATGACAATAACTCATAATTGTACCTTTATCAGCGTAAGGTATTGGTCCTGTAGGACAAGTTCCTTCTGCTAAACTAGGATCATAAGTTGGAGCACAACCATCTATTGCAGTATTATCTCCATTCCATGAACATGCATGTGTATGAGGTGAACCTAATGCGTGCCCCATTTCATGTGTCATCGCCATAATTGTCCAAGAATAAACAGGCACATTATTATAAGTCATGTTAATTCCTGAATAAGCAAAATGATATTCATTATTACACATTGAATTTAGATAAGCAACAGAAGTTGTAGATGGATAATTAACCAAATGCGCTAAATCTCCATCAAATTCTGTTCTTGTTGTTCTAAATTTGTTTAACTGAGCACTATAATTACCCGTATATGGATCTTGCTCTTTCCAAATCATCACTTTAGATAAAGAAGTTCTGATGTAATCATTTGTATAAAGTGTCGCAATATTATTATGAATAGCTGTTAACCAATTCAGTGTTTTTGTTTCATCTAAACCATTTTGCTTATATGGAGCATATGCAATCTCATAATAAACACGAACACATTTTTCAGTCATTTCATTCGTTGTCTTTTTTAAGATTTTTGGATCATAATTAGGTTTATAATTTTTATTTTCTTCTAATTGATCTACAGCACACTTTACGTTACTTTTTGCTTCTACATTATATGAAGAATACGTTACATATTCTTCAGAATTTTGTAATTTACCAATAACCACATCTCCTAGAGCAGTAGATGAAGCAACACCAATCACTTGATCTTCGAAAATAGAAATTGCAACAACAGACGTTTTATCGCCTTGGATAATTCCTTGATAATACAATCCTGGTTTGTAATTAATTAATTTATTATTTTGATCGACTGCTTTAAAATTATCCGTAAACAATGCATCATTCTTTACTAATTCTAAACTAATTTGACGCCCTTCAAACGGAACATCTAATGTTAAAGAAGTTGGTTTTGATTGATATAATTTAGTTAATTCTGCTTTTTCTAAATTAAAAACAGAAACTCCTTTTGCAAAGTCTGCAAATTGATTCCCTTTTTGTTGAATTACATCGCTGAATACATCATACGATTTGAAACTACGACTCGTTAATTTAGCTTGCTCTACTTTTTTAGCAATCGGCCTTTCTTGACCAAAAGTAAGCGTACTAAATACGAACGCAATTAATAGTAAAATTAATTTCTTCATATTTATTTTGTGTTAATTGTTGTAAATATATTGCTTTTCAAATTTTATAGCACAAAAAAAGAGTAGATAAATTATCTACTCTCTCAATATTTAATAGAAAAAATCTTCTTAAATCCTCACAACATCTGGAACTAATATCTCATATTTCCCTGCGTTTCGCATGACATCACGCACAATGCTTGAACTGATGTAAGCTTTACCAGAAGATGTTAATAAAAAGATTGTTTCAATATTATGATTTGTAATTGCTCGGTTTGTGTGCGCAATCGCTTTCTCAAATTCGAAATCGGCTGGATTACGAAGTCCACGTAAAATAAATTGTGCATTTACCTCATCACAAAAATCTACAGTCAGACCTTTATAAGCCATCACTTCTACATTTTCGAATTTCGCAACAGAATCTTCAATAAACTTAATTCGTTGCTCCAAAGAAAACATATAATTCTTCGATGAATTTGTTCCAATGGCAACAATAATCTTGTCAAATAAAGGAACTGCACGCTCTATAATATCTAAATGTCCTAAAGTAATTGGATCAAAAGACCCAGGAAATACGGCTACTCTATCCATGCTGAAGGTCTATTTAAAGCAAATTCTATTTCACTATCCATCAAATCCTCTAATGCAATTCCTGCATGAGCAGCTTGCTGAGGAAAAATACTTGCAGGAGAAAAACCTGGTAACGTATTCATTTCAATAAAATGCGGTTCTCCATTTACAATAATATATTCTGAACGAGAAAATCCAGACATATTAATACATTTATATGCTTTAGCTGCAATTTCTCTTACTCTTGCTTCAACTTCTGGCGTTAAACGAGCTGGCGTAATTTCGTCAGACAAACCGTTATATTTTGCATCATAATCAAAGAATTCTGTGTGCGAAACAATTTCCGTAATTCCCAACACCATTGTTTCTCCTTTGTAATTTAAAACTCCAACCGAAACCTCTGTTCCATCTAAGAAAGATTCGATCAAAACTTCTTTATCTTCAAGAAAAGCTTTTTGCATTGCTGCCTCAAATTCTTCTTCTTTATGAACTTTAGAAATTCCTAAACTTGATCCTGAACGATTTGGCTTTACGAAACAAGGTAAACCAACTTTATTGATAATTTCTTTTGCAGAATATTGATCACCTTGATTAATATAAATTGATTTCGCGTGCGGAATTCCATATTTACTCAATACTGCAATACAATCTTTTTTATTAAATGTTAAGGCAGATTGATAAAAAGGACATCCATTGTATGGCAAATCAATCATTTCAAAATACGCTTGCAAATAACCATCTTCGCCTGGCGTACCATGAATTGTATTAAAAACGACATCAAACGTAATTTTTTCTCCATTTTTTTCAAATGAGAAATCACCTTTATTGATTGGATATTTTTCTCCATCAATTTCGGCAAACCAACCTTCTTTTAAGATTCGAACCCTTGTTCTGTCGTACTTTTCTGGATTCAGACTTGAGTAAATTAACTCGCAACTTTTCAACGAAATCACGCTTTCATCCGTATATCCACCTGCTACAACTGCTACTCTTAACATGTTTAATTTAAAATTTATTCAAATATAGAACTTTGACATCAATCATAAATATTATTTTTAAACTATATTTGTGCGACAATTTATCATTTCAATGAAAGGAGTAAAATCAATCATTCAAGTTTTGCTGAATGTAGCTATTGTAATAGCGCTATCATTTGGGCTTTACCATTTTATTTTTAACGTTTGGTTAGATTCGTATACAAATCACAATGAATTTGTTGAAGTTCCGGATTTATCTAAAATGAATATTACTGATGCTACAGCTAAGTTAGAAGAACTTGGTTTGACATACGAAGTAGATAGTTCTCGTTTTGATCCAAATACGAAACCTTTTGCAATTATGGATTTTTATCCTGCAGCAGAATCGCGTGTAAAAGAAGGTCGTCGTATCTTTATTAAGTCAAATCCGAAAACATATCGTCCAGTTGAATTACCAGATTTAGTTGGAAAATCAAAACGTTTGGCCTTTACGCAATTAGAAATTTCTGGTCTTAAAATCGGAAAAATCATTTACGAACCAGATTTAGCAAAAGATGCAGTTCTTAAAATATTATACAACGGAAAAATTGTAAAAGCAGGCGAACAATTACCTCGTTTTGCGACAGTTGATTTGGTATTAGGACGCGGAATGTTATCTGGTGTTAGAATGCCTAATTTGGTTAATTTAACATTGACAGAAGCTAAGAAATCAATCAAAGATAATTTCTTCGAGATTGGTCAAATAAAATTTATTGGCGCATCTCACGATACAATTAACGCAAGGGTTGTTTATCAGTTCCCTTTTGCTACAGACACTTACGATCAAGGTCAACCAATTGATATTTGGTTATCAACAGAACCTCGCGATAAAATTAGGACGCAGTTAAAAGAATTGGATGTTCAGTACAAAAACTTTGGCGAAGATACAATTAGCGGTTCTCAATATAGAGATATTATTACACAAAAAGCTGAACAGCAGATCAAAGATATGCAACAACAGCAACAACAAAATAATCCGACAACAGAGCAGCCAAAGCCTACAGAAGCGCCTAAAGCTCCAGAAGAGGTTATTATAGAATAGAAAGAGAATAAATGACAGAAGATTTAGAAGATTTCTTGCAAGAGGAAGACGACAATAAATTATACGAGCATTTTTCAATAACGGTTGACAAAGGTCAATCGTTATTGCGTATAGATAAGTTCTTAATGGTTAGAATTGAGAACGCGACAAGAAATAAAATTCAACAAGCAGCCGATAACGGAAACATTTTAGTTAACAATGAATCTGTAAAATCGAATTACAAAGTAAAGCCTGGAGATTTTATTCAGATTATGTTAGAAACTCCTCCACGTGAGAATGAAGTTATAGCAGAAGATATTCCGATCAAAATTATTTACGAAGACGATCAAGTTGTCGTAATTGATAAAGAACCTGGAATGGTTGTGCATCCTGGACATGGAAATTATACAGGAACTTTGGTAAATGCCTTAAAGTTTCATTTTGATAATTTACCATCAATGTCAGATCAAATGGAACGTCCTGGTTTGGTACATCGTATCGATAAAGACACAAGCGGACTTTTGGTTATTGCGAAAACAGAAGTTGCAATGACAAGTTTAGCAGAACAATTTGCAGCTCACACAACAGACCGTTTGTACAATGCATTGGTTTGGGGAGTTTTGGCAGAACAAGAAGGAACAATTACAGGACATATTGGTCGACACTTAAAAGATCGTATGCAAATGGCTGTTTTTCCTGATGGAGATCAAGGTAAACATGCTGTGACACATTATAAAGTAATGGAGAATTTTTCTTACGTTACATTGGTCGAATGTAAATTAGAAACAGGTCGTACACATCAAATTCGTGCGCATTTCAAACATTTAGGACATCCATTATTCAATGATGCTCGTTATGGTGGAGATCGCATTTTGAAAGGAACAACTTTCAACAAATACAAACAGTTTGTTGACAATTGTTTCGCAGCTTGTCCACGCCAAGCTTTACACGCACGTACATTAGGATTTGATCATCCTACAACAGGAGAACGTATGTATTTTGAATCTCCGATGCCTGCTGATATGATAGATATTTTAGAACGTTGGAGAAATTATTCAGTAAACTCTGTTCATGCAACAGAACCTGATGAAAAAATTGATCGCAACGCAAAAGAAATGGAATAGATTTATTTTTAATTACAAAGCACTTCGACGGAAGTGCTTATCTATTTCTATATAAAAACTTACACGATTTTAATCAATGAATTTTTCAGAATTAAATATAATTGAACCAATTTTAAACGCAATTGAAGAGGCTGGATATACAGAACCAACCGAAATTCAAGAGCAATCTATTCCTTTAGTTTTAGAAGGAAATGATATTATTGGTTGCGCGCAAACAGGAACAGGAAAAACGGCATCTTTTGCGATTCCTATTCTACAAAACTTAACAAATTCTCCGAGTAAAGGAAGAAAAATTAGAACATTAATTTTAACACCCACGCGTGAATTAGCCATTCAAATCAACGAAAGTTTTAAATTATATGGTAAAAATTTACCATTGAAACATTTGGCTATTTTTGGAGGTGTTAATCAAAATCCACAAATCGGTGCTATCAAAAATGGTGTTGATATTTTAATTGCAACGCCTGGTCGTTTGTTAGATTTGATTGGACAAGGACATTTAAAAATTAATCAAATCGAGATTTTTGTTTTAGATGAAGCTGATCGTATGTTGGATATGGGATTTGTTCATGAAATCAAAAAGATTTTAGAAATCATTCCAAAAGAAAGACAATCACTTTTCTTTTCGGCAACAATGCCAAAAAACATTCGAAAATTTTCTCATTCAGTTCTTCGTCGTCCAAAAGAAGTTAGCGTAACACCTGTTTCTTCGACTGCCGAAACGGTTGAGCAATTTGTTTATCATGTAGACAAAGACATGAAAGTAAAACTTTTGGTTAGCATTTTAAACGAACATCCAGAAGATCGTACTTTGATTTTTACACGAACAAAACACGGCGCAAATCGTTTGGTAAGACACTTGGAAGAAGCAGGAATTCCAGCTGCTGCAATTCATGGTGATAAATCTCAAAATGCTAGACAACGTGCTTTAAATGATTTCAAAGAAGAAAAATTAAAAGTATTAATTGCGACTGATATTGCTGCTCGTGGAATCGATATTGATCAATTACCTTATGTGATTAATTACGAATTACCGAATGTTCCTGAAACCTATGTACACCGAATTGGACGTACTGGTCGTGCAGGACGGGAAGGAAAAGCTATTTCTTTATGTGCTGCCGATGAAAGAGGAGATTTGGCAAATATTGAGAAATTAATTGGTAATTATGTGACGGTGATTAAAACGCCAAAAGAGTTTTATAAATTACCTGACGCAAATAGTAACAATAATAATTTCAAGAAAAATAATACTGGTTTTAAACCTAAAAAAGATACAAAACCAAAGAATCCTCATCGAGGAAGAAGAAAATAATTTATAAAAAAAATCACTTCGAAATGAAGTGATTTTTTTTATACTTTATAGATGAGTTGAAATTATTTCTCTTCTGCATATTTATCTACAATCATGCTCAATGCACCATCAGTAGTAATATTACACGCTGTTCCAAAACTATCTTGTAATGCGAAAATAGTCAAGATTAAAGCGACTCCAGCTTCATCAAATCCTAAAACATTTGATATTAATCCTAACGATGCGACAACTGTTCCTCCCGGAACTCCTGGTGCGCCAACTGCAAAAATTCCCAAAAGCAAGACAAAAGTTACCATTGTTCCAACATCTGGAATATGACCATATAAAACTTGTGAAACCGTCATCACAAAGAAAACTTCGGTCAACACTGATCCACATAAATGTGTATTCGAGAAAAATGGAATCGTAAAATTAGAAATCGTAGGTTTAATTACCTTACTATCATTCACCGCTTTTACCGCAACTCCCAAAGACGCCGCCGAAGACATTGTTCCAACTGCCGTTAAATAAACGGGCGGATAATATTTCAAGAGTTTGAATGGATTTGTTTTATGATAAAATCCTGCGATTGTATACATCAACGTCATCCAAATAAAATGGCCAATAATTACAATCAAAATTACTTTTAAGAAAACTGGTAATTGTTTTTCAATAGATCCTTCGTAGCTTAAAATTGCAAAATTCGCAGCAATGAAAAAAGGTAATATAGGAATCAAAACTTTATTCACCAAAAGAATTACAATGTCTTTGAATTGATCAAAAATCTTTTCTAATTCCTTCGCTTTTGTAATCAAAATTCCCATTCCCAACATCAACGAAATAACCAACGCTGTCATCACCGAAAAAATTGGCGGAATATCTAATTGAAATAAAATTTTTGGAACTTCTCGCAACGAATCAACAGAAGTTGGAATGGATAAATTTGGAATGATTTGATAACCTGCTATCATCGAAAACAACCCCGCTCCTATCGAAGACAAATATGCAATTAACAATGAAAAACCTACGATTTTAGCTGAACCTTCGCTTAATTTCGTAATTGAAGAAACTATAAAACCGATTACAATTAACGGAACCAAAAAGAAGATTAATTGTCCTGTAAAATATTTTAAGGATAAAACAACTTGAATTGTATTTTCGTTCAGATAATTTCCTAAAACCAAACCGGCAATCACACCCAAAAGCAATCGAAATAATGTATTGCTCACAATCTTTTTTAACATTTGACACAAAATTTGCGACAAATATAAACTCTATTAATTTAATAGACTAAATATATTTTAAGAAATATTTTAAATCTTTGAAATTATATGAATTAACAAAATACAAAATAAAAAGAACATTGTCACTCTGAGCCTGTCGAAGAGTCTTTTCTATTTTTTGATAATAAAGGTAAATCTTCAAATCTATTATTAATTAAAGCTTCTTTTTTAGCTCTACTCCAACCTTTCAATTTCTTCTCAAAAATTATTGCATAGTTTACGTCTAAAAATTCTTGATTAAAAACTAGTTTAACTGGTCTTCTCGAAAAAGTATAACTCATAGAATCTATTCCATCGTTATGCTCATTAATTCTTTTTTGGAGATTATTTGTCACCCCTACATAATACGAATTGTCAGAACATTTTATAATGTAGACATAATATATTTTTCTCATAAACAAAGCTTTATTCTTCGACATGCTCAGAATGACCGCAGTATTATTTATAATCTTTTTATGTCACTCTGAGCTTGTCGATGAGTCATTATTTTAACACTCCTCTCTCACAAACTGAATTGCCAAATTAAGTGCATTATTGGAAACAATTTTGATGAAATCTTCTCGATCCAAATAAGGGTAATAATATGTTTTATTCCATGTTGAATGACCATTTGTGATCGATATCCAAACTGTTCCAACTTCTTTTCTGTCTTCACCTTTGTTTGGACCAGCGACACCAGTTGTAGAAATACTAATATCCGTTTTTAATTGATTTCGAGCACCTTTAGCCATTTGTTCAGCAACTTGTTCCGAAACAACTGTAAATTCATCAATATCAGATTGATTCACATTGAGCAAATTTACTTTTACCGAAGTGTTGTACGAAACAATAGTTCCGAAATAATAAGCAGAACTTCCCGAAACAGACGTAATCAAACTTGCAATATTTCCTCCAGTACAACTTTCGGCAGTCGAAATTGTCAATCTTTTTTCTTTTAAAATATCACCCAAAACTTGTTGCGCACTTCCAGAATTTTCGGAAATCAAATATTCTCCAGCAATTAATTTGAATTGATTGATTTGATGTTGAACTTCATTTTGTAAAAATTCTTTATTCGTTCCAAATGCAGAAAATCGTAAATCAATCGATGTTCGGTTTGGTAAATATGCCAAATGAATAAATTCGGGCAAATTATTCTCCCAATTTTCAACCAAGAGAGCCAAGTCACTTTCTGGAATTCCACTGACCAAAATATCACGATGAACAATAGTTTCTGATTGAAATTGGTTTTGTAATCTCGGAATAATTTCATCACGCATCAAACCTTTCATTTCAAAAGGAACACCTGGAAGATTAACTATAATTTTATCATTAATTGTAGTCCAAAGACATGGCGCCGTTCCATATTTGTTCTGAATAAATGTAGATTTTTCTGGAATTAAAGCTTGATCTTGATTCAAACTATTTAATTCTTTTGTGTAACCTCTTGCTTGAAATAATTGAACAATATTTTCTAAAATTTTAGGTTCTTGAATTAATTCACAATTTAAAAATTGACACAAAGCTGCTTTGGTTTTATCATCTTTTGTCGGTCCTAAACCTCCTGTTACAATTACAATATCTGATTTAGAAATTCCTCGTTCGAAAACTTCAATAATATGACTCATTTCGTCTTGAACAGAAATAATTTCTTCCACTTCAATCCCAATCGTATTCAATTGTTTGGCGATAAATGCCGAATTTGTATCGATAATTTGTCCGATAAGAATTTCATCACCAATTGTGAGTAATGTCGCTTTAATTTTCATACACAAAAAAACTTGCTTAAAGTTAAGCAAGTTTCGGGTTTTTATCTATTTTTTATCAATACCATTTCCTTGAGATTGTTCGTATAATTCGTCTCGTTTTCGGTTTATTTCTTTCATTATCACGTAAAACTCTTCATTCGTAACTTTTTGTACTTTTGTTGGTTTTACAATTTTTGCTTTTTTTGGGGTATTAATTTTAAGTGCATTTATTTTAATTATTCTATCACCTTTTTCGTAGGTTTCGTGAATCAATTCTTCTAAAACCAATCCTTCAACTCCTTTGTAAATATCAATGTTATAATTCTTTTTAAATTCTGGGGCATACCAAATAGTAAACTTAACATTATCTTTCGAATAAGTAGCTTCTCTTGCTTCGTACCCTAAAATAGTTTTTGTATTTCCTGTGTCTTTAAAGTCTAATGTTTTAAAATTATTTTCGATCAAAAACTTTTTTCCATATAAATCTCTTTCTTCTAAATACGAACCTTTTTCAAAATCGTAATAACTAAAATTGGTATTCAAATTAGGAGGTACCATAATAAATCTTGCAATTTCTCCTTGTCCGTTATTCACTTTTTTGATGTAATTAACATTGCCTTCTTTTTCATTGAAAATAAATTTAAAATACTCTTTAGGCGGATTAGCATTACCTTCAATAATTTTGTTTCGTTCACTTACACTTGGCTCTGTTTTCATTAACTCTTCAAGACCTTTCTCATTGTTAATATAACTTACAAATGTTTCGTATTCTACCTCATAAAATTGTGCACTTGCAATGTTTGAAATCAGAATGATTAGTGCGATTATTTTTTTCATATTAGTCCTTTTTTTCTATTCCTTGATTGTTAGCGTCATTTCTTTTTTTATCAAGGTCATCCCAAATTTTATCTAATTCATCGCTCGAAAGTCTATTTCCTTTTGTCGGAACAATAAATTTGAATTTAGGTTTTTCTTTGATGGAATTTGCTTTATAAACTCCAAAATATTTCCCCATTTCATCCTCATAAGAAATTTCAAGATCAAGAACTAAACCGCCTGGACTTTTGAAATTAATAAGCATCAAATCTGTTTTAATTTCTGGAACAAACCAAGCTACAAATATTCTGTCATTAAAATTTGCTGTTGCTTTTTGTACTTTATATCCGAGAATATTTTTTGTTTCATTTGATAATTTCCAATCAAGATTATTTATTTTATCGTAAACAATATATTTTTTTCCATAAACATCTTGTTGCATCAACGTTTCTTGTTTTGCATGATTGAAATAAGTTGTTCCAAAATACATATATGGTGCACTTTTCTTTATAAAAACAATCTGTCCTTGCCCATTCTGAACTTTTGGTAATTCAATTACATTTGCTTCATCATTATTGAAAATAAATTTAAAATCTAAAGCAGGAGGATTTTCATTCTGATCAATATTTTGTTTTCTTACTTCAGGATCAGAAATCTCTTTATAAAAATCTAAACCTTTTTCATTGTATTTTACTTTAATCTGAGTCTCATATTCTACTTCATAAAATTGTGCATTCGCATAGCTTGAAATTAAAATGATTAGTGCAATTAGTTTTTTCATATTAGTTTTAATTAAGATTTAAATATAACAAAAAGAGACACAACTAATTGTGTCTCTTTTAAAATATTATTGAATAATCTGATTATAAAATATGTTTCTCTGCGTGATAAGAAGAACGAACCAATGGTCCCGATTCTACATGACGGAATCCTAATCCACGTGCAAAATCTTCATATTTCTTGAATTGTTCTGGTGTGATAAACTCTTTCAAAGGTAAATGTTTTTTCGTTGGCTGTAAATATTGACCAATTGTAATAACATCTACATTTACATCAGCAACTTCCTGAATTGTTTCGAAAACTTCGTCTTCAAATTCACCCAAACCAAGCATAATCCCTGTCTTTGTACGACGTTGACCTGCTTCTTTTGCATAACGCAAAACTTCTAACGAACGATCATATTTTGCTTGAATACGAACTTCGCGCGTTAAACGACGAACCGTTTCCATATTATGAGAAAGCACTTCTGGAGCAGCTTCTACAATACGATCGATGTGTTTTTCGACTCCTTGAAAATCTGGAATCAATGTTTCCATCGTCGTTCCTGGGCTAATTCTACGAACAGCGTGTATCGTTTCTGCCCAAATAATCGATCCCATATCTTTTAAATCATCACGGTCAACAGAAGTTAAAACCGCATGTTTTATTTGCATTAATTTGATAGAACGCGCAACTTTTTCTGGTTCTGCCCAATCCACTTGCTCTGGACGACCAGTTTTTACACCACAAAAACCGCATGAACGCGTACATACATTTCCCAAAATCATAAATGTTGCAGTTCCTTCACCCCAACATTCGCCCATATTAGGACAACTTCCACTTTGGCAAATGGTGTTCAATTTATACTTATCTACTAAACCTCTTAATTCGCGATGTTTTTTCCCTGTAGGCAATTTTACACGCAACCATTCAGGTTTTTTTACTCTTCCATCTGGTAATAGCTCAACACTCATACATTACTTTTCTGATTGGCTAATTTACAATTATTTTTTCTAAAACAGATTCAATTGTTTCGATTCTAATTCCAACAAAAATTGTTTGCGTTTCTTTCCGCCTGCATATCCAGTTAACGAACCATCTGAGCCAATTACGCGATGACAAGGCACTACGATTGCAATTTTGTTTTTCCCGTTCGCATTTGCAACTGCTCGTATCGCTAATAAATCTCCAACTGCGATGGATTGTTCTTTGTATGATCTTGTTTCTCCAAATGGAATTTTGATTAATTCGTTCCAAACTTTTTTCTGGAAATCTGTTCCAATCAAATCAAGTGGAATGGTAAATTCTTTTAAATTTCCCTTAAAATAATCGTTCAATTCATTTTCTAAACGATTCAAAACTTCATCATCTTTTTCCAAAATTTCACCCAAGTTTTCTATTTCTTTGAGTTGTTTTTCAGTCGATTTTCCATCAAAAAACTCTAACATACAAAGTCCTTTTTCCGACTTTATTGCAAGCATTTCTCCAAGAGGTGTTTGTATTTTTTTTGAGTGAAACATTTTATAAAATTTTAGTTGAAAGTTAGAAAAATATAGTCGTAATTTGGTATCAAATTTGTTGTTAAAAATATCATAAAATTAATTTATGAAAAAATCTATTTTCGCGAGTATTATCGCATCTTTCATTATATTCTCTTGCCAATCAAAAGGTGTTCAACAAGAACAAAAAAATACAGATTCTTCTAAAGAAATTACAGACGCTGTAAAAAAAGAACACAATTCTATGAATTCGTTGGATTGGGCTGGAAAATATGAAGGAACTTTACCTTGCGCCGATTGTGAGGGAATAAAATATATTGTTGAATTGAAAAAAGATGGAAACTTTTTTATTGAGCAAGAATATTTAGGAAAAGAAACAGTTTATCAAGACGAAGGATTTTATAAATGGGATGCTTCTGGAAATGTATTACATTTAAATTCGAATGTAAGTCCGTTAGTGTTGAAAGTTGAAGAAAATAGATTGAAAGTTTTGGATCAACAAGGAAAAGAGATCACAGGAAATTTAAAAGATAAATACATCTTGAAAAAAACTAAATAATAAAAAATAAAAGGCAATCTCGATTACGGATTGCCTTTTATTTTTGAAATTATTTTTAGTTCAATAAATGATCTTTTGTCAATTTTTCAAAAACTTTGATCACACCAATTACTTGAATTTCCTCTTGTAAATATTCTTCAAAAGAAAAATAGTTGTAAGCTTCAATTTCGTTTGTTGGTTTTATTTCTTCGTTCAAATCGTACAAAAAACAATCTTGTTCCATCAAAAGGTTTTGCTCTCCATACGCTTCGGCCGTAATATGACAATAAAAATTGAGTTCTTCTTTTACCAAATCCAAACTCAATTCTTCTTTTATTTCTCTTACCAAAGCTGTTTCAGAATTTTCACCTTTATCAATTTTTCCACCTGGTAAATACCACGCTTTTTTATTTTTGCTAAATGTCAAAAGCAGTTTATTATTTTTAATAACTAATAAACCCGCTGTTGGTAAATCAATCATCTTTTATTTTTCTAAACTTTTTTGCCATTCCCAAGCTGTACGCATACTTTCTGACAATTTTGTTTCAGGTTTCCAAACCAATTCTTTTTCTGCTAAAGAGTTATTTGCATAAGCTTCGATAATATCACCTGCACGACGCTCTTTGATTTCGTATTTCAATTTCAAATCATTGGCATCCTCAAATGCGTGAACAACTTCTAAAACCGTAGATCCTGTTCCTGTTCCAAGATTAAAGAATTCTAGCTTTGCTTTATTTTTATTTTCGATCAAACGAGTTACGGCTTTTACGTGTGCATCAGCCAAATCATTAACATCGATATAATCACGAATTGCCGTTCCATCACGCGTTGGATAATCATCTCCCCAAACCGATAATGCTTCTCTGATTCCAGCCGCAGTTTGTGTAACATAAGGAATTAGATTATTTGGAATTCCTTTTGGTAATTCTCCAATTTTAGCTGTCGGATGCGCACCTACTGGATTAAAATAACGTAAACAAATCACATTTTTATCAAATGCTGTTGAGAAATCTTCTAAAATTTCTTCCCCCATTTGTTTCGTTTTTCCATAAGGAGATTCAGGTTTTTTTAGTGGAGTTTGCTCATCAATAGGCATTTTATCCGCTTGTCCGTAAACTGTACAAGACGAACTGAAAATAATATTATCAGCATCAAAATCTTTCATCGCATCCAAAAGATTAATTAAACCTAAAAGATTATTACGGTAATACATCAACGGTTTTTCAACAGATTCTCCAACTGCTTTATGCGCTGCGAAGTTGATAATTCCGTCTATTTTATTTGTTTTGAAAAATTCGTTTACCTTATCTTGATTTTTTAAATCAATCTCAAAATAAGTTGGTTTTGTTCCAGTAATAGAAGTAATTTTATCCAACACACCAATTTCTGTGTTCGATAAATCGTCTATAATCACAACTTCATAACCTGCATTTTGTAAAGCTACAACTGTGTGCGAGCCAATATAACCCAAACCTCCAGTTACTAATATTTTACTCATTTTTAATATTTAGTTTTTATAGTGAAATCAAATTTAGGAAAATAAAAAAGCTTCTGAAACTAATCAGAAGCTTTTTCGTATTATTTTTAGGATAAATTATTTTCCAAAAAATTCGCGAACAGCAGAAGTGATATAAGCTAATTGCTCTTCATCCAACTCTGTGTGCATTGGTAAAGACATTACTTCTTCTACCAATTTGTTCGTATTTGGGAAATCTACATCATTATAATGTCCGTTATCGTATGCTTTTTGTTTGCGTAATGGAACAGGATAATAAATCATCGCAGGAATTTCTTTTTCAGTCAAGAAAGCTTGTAATTCATTACGTTTACCATTTGTTACACGTAACGTATATTGATGGAATACGTGAGTTGTATCTGCTCCTTTTACTGGCGTTAATAATGCATCAATATCTTTAAAAGCTTCTGTATAATAAGCCGCAGCTTTGTTACGAGCAGCGTTATAATCATTTAAGAAAGGTAATTTACGACGTAAAACTGCTGCTTGAACAGAATCTAAACGAGAGTTAACACCAACTTCATCGTGGTAGTAACGTTTGTACATTCCGTGATTTACAATTCCACGTAAACGATGCGCAATATCATCATCATTTGTAAAAATTGCTCCACCATCACCATAACAACCTAAGTTTTTTGAAGGGAAGAAAGATGTACAACCAATATGACCAATTGTTCCAGCTTTTCGACCTTTGTAATCCGCTCCAATAGCTTGCGCAGTATCTTCTACAACATATAAATTATGTTCTTTTGCAATTGCCATAATCTCGTCCATATTCGCACATTGACCAAATAAATGAACTGGAATAATTGCTTTAGTTTTTGGCGTAATTGCCGCTTTCAATTTTTCTGTATCAATTGTAAAAGTATCATAATCAACGTCAACTAAAATTGAATTTAATTTCAATAAATCAACAACCTCTACTGTTGCAGCAAATGTAAAATCTGCTGTAATTACTTCATCACCTGGTTCTAAACCTAAGGCCATCAAAGCAATTTGCAACGCATCAGTTCCATTTCCACAAGGAATTACGTGTTTTACATTTAAGTAATCTTGCAATTCAGTTTCGAATTGTTTTACTTCTGGTCCATTAATAAAAGCAGCCGAATCCAAAACATTCATAATTGCTGCATCAACGTCTCCTTTTATTTTTTGATATTGACTTTGTAAGTCAACCATTTGTATTTTTTTCATAACTTAATGAATCTTTCAAAATCTACAACTTTAAAAAGTCGTTATTATTACAACAAATGTACAAAAAAAGCTCATTCTAAATTTTTAACTTTGTAACATTGTGCAAGGATTTTATAACACATCAATTAAGGCGTACGGAATGGCGCTAAAATTGGCTTCGAATTTTAACGAAAAAGCAAAACTTTGGGTAGATGGAAGAAAAAATTGGGAAGAAAAAATAGCTTCTAAAATTTCAGAAACCGATAAAGTTTTGTGGGTACATTGTTCATCTTTAGGCGAGTTTGAGCAAGGTCGACCTGTTATCGAAGCATTGAAAGAAAACTATCCAACACATAAAATTGCTGTTTCATTTTTCTCGCCTTCTGGTTATGAAATTAGAAAGAATTATCAAGGTGCAGATGTTATTTTTTATTTGCCTTTGGATACAAAATCGAATGCAGAAAAGTTGATAAAAGTACTTCATCCAGAAATTTTGATTTTGGTGAAATACGAATATTGGTTCAATTTGATTACCGAATTACATCAGCAAAACATTCCGACAATTGTAGTTTCGTCTATTTTTAGAGAAAGTCAAAACTTTTTCAAGAAAAATGGAAAAAATTGGTTTGCGAAAAAATTAAGTTTAATCAATCATTTCTTTGTTCAAAATCAAAAGTCAAAAGATTTATTAGATTCTATTCAAATCACTCAAAATACAATTGCGGGCGATACCCGATCTGATCGTGTCAAACAGATCATTCATCAAGATAATCAATTGGATTTTATGAATGATTTTAAACAAAATTCGAAATTAATTGTGGTTGGAAGTTCTTGGCCAAAAGATGAAGAATTATTTGTGAATTTAATCAATCAAAAATTAAATAATGATTGGAAAATTGTTTTTGCGCCACATAATTTGAATGATACTGAAATCAATTCTTTTCTGAGTAAAATCAATCAAAAAGCTGTTAAATTTTCAGATTTAGAAAAAACTTCGCAACAAGATTTAATCGATTCGAAAATATTTATTCTCAACACAATTGGTATTTTATCAAAAGTCTATTCTTATGCAGATATTACCTATATTGGCGGAGGTTTTGGTGCAGGGATTCATAACACGTTGGAAGCGGTAACATTTGGAAATCCTGTGGTTTTTGGTCCTAAATACAAGAAATTTCAGGAAGCTGTGGATTTGATTGAAATTGGCGGAGGATTTTCTATTGCGAATCAACATGAATTTGATACAATTATGAATCGTTTGATTAATGATGAAAATTTCCGAAAAGAAAGTGGAAAAAAAGCGGGAGATTTCGTTCAAAATTCACCAAATGCGACTAAAATTATTTTAGAATATTTAGATGATATTTTGTAAATCTTAAAATTTTATCAATTTTTAACAAAAAAGGCACAGAAATTGTGAGTCAAAAAAGCATTATTGATTTTTTAAAGATGTAAATCAATCTTTTGTATGAATAAAACTTTACTTTTGAATTAAATATATAACTCAGACTTAAGTAATAAAAAAATGAAAAAACTAATCTTAGGAATAGCACTTTTTGGTGGATTAAGTGCAGCAAACGCGCAAATTGATTTAGGAGTAAAAGGAGGTCTTAACTTCCCAACTTTATCTGGTGATTCAAGACAATTATATGAAAATCAAACTAAATTCAGAACTGATTTTTATGTGGGAGGTTATGCAAACTATAAAATAACGGATCAAATTAGTTTTCAACCAGAGTTATTGTATTCTAAGCAAGGAGCAGGATTGAAAACAAATGATAACTCAAAAGCTAAATTAATTACACATAATATTAACATTCCGTTGATGGGACGTTATGAAATTATGGATGGATTAAATGTTGAATTTGGTCCGCAATTGGGTTTCTTGGTTTCTGCTAAAGAGAAATATGAATTAGGTAAAGAAAATACAAAAATAAAAGCTACTGACAATTTCAAAACATTTGATTTTGGATTAAATTTTGGTGCAGCTTATAAAATAACAGATGAATTAGAGATTAATGCTCGTTTTACAAAAGGATTGTCAAATATTAATGATTATTATCCGCAAACAGTTAATGACAATTACAAAATTACAAACACATATTTTAGTGTAGGTGTAGCGTACAAATTAGCAGAAATGTAATTCATTTCAAATCAAAAATATAGGAAGGAGCTTTTTGCTCCTTTTTTTTGTGCTTTATCGTTAAATAATTGCAAAATAAATTTGCTATATTAAATTAAATTCTATATTTGTAGTAACAAAAATACAGTTGTAGATATGAAAGTTAAATTATCAAGAAGAGAAGAGGAAGTGATGGAAGTTATTTGGAGCGGAAAACAAGTTTTCGCGAAAGATATTATCGATTCTTATGACGATCCAAAACCTGCGAATACTACAATTTCTACCTTATTAAAAAGGATGTACGACAAAGGCTATATTGATTACGAGCAAATGGGAAACTCGCGTCGATACTATGCTTTGGTAAAAAAAGATGATTATTTTTCGAAAGAAGTAAAAGGAATGATTTCGAACTTCTTTAATAATTCGGCAACGCAATTTGCTTCATTTTTTGCAAAATCAAACAATATGTCAGTCGAAGAATTAGAAAAATTACGTGACATAATTGACAATGAAATAGACCGTAAAAAGAAATAGCCTATGGTTGCGTTTTTTATAAAATTTATTCTTTGTTCCGGATTTTTATATTCTTTTTATAAACTTTTTTTGGAACGTGAAAGCATGTATAAAATCAATCGATTTTATCTGTTGTTTTCGTTGATATTTTCGTTAATCGCGCCTTTGTACAAAATTGATTTACCTATAACAGCGACGGAAACGAATATTTCGCCCGAATTATTGGCTTTTTTGATGCAAAATCCTGAATTGTTGCAACAAGAAAAAGGAATTAATTTTGGTGATATTTTAAATACTATTTACATTTTGGTTGGTGCAATTTTTCTTGTAAGATTTATCTACAATTTGTACGAATTGATGTTCAAAATTAAGACTGAAGAAAAAATCAAAGATCAAGAAATTACATATATTCTCGATTTAGATTCGAATCAACCATATAGTTTTTGGAAATATATTTTTATTCCGAAAAAGCAACTGAAAAGTTTGCATCAAAACTTAATTGATCACGAAAAAGCGCATTGTATTCAGAAACATAGTTTGGACATTTTGTTGATAGAGATTTTTCAAATTCTTTTTTGGTTCAATCCGTTTATTTATTTCTATAAAAAATCAATCAAACTAAATCATGAGTTTTTGGCAGATGAATATGTTTTGCAAAGAAACTCAGATTTGAAAACTTATCAACATCAAATTTTGGATTGTATTGCAACGCAAAATCCATCGATGATGGCGAGTAATTTCAATTTTATTCTAACCAAAAAGCGCCTACTTATGATGACAAAAAATACATCAAAACGAAAAGTAAAAATTCTGTCTTTTGCTTCTTTGCCTTTTATATTGAGTGCTTTTGTACTTTTTAGTCAAAAATCGTTTGCGCAAGAAGTAGAGAAAAAAGCTCAAAAAGTGGAACAAGCGTTGGAAAAACCTGTTCAATCGCAAACCCAAATTCTTCTTGGACAAGCAACTACTTTAAGAGATTCGCTTCTCAAAACTGATCAAGTTAAAACAGCTACTCCAATAGAAAAAGTGATTACGAAAGATGAGTTAAAAACGATTTTGAAAAGTAATCCGCAAAACAAAATTATTTTGAATGATGCTGGAGATATTATTCTGAATGATTCTATCAAAATAAAAGATATTGTCTTGAAAAAAGAGTTGGTTCCGACAATTTTATATGGAACAGATGGAAAAGTTTTGCGAAAAATTGATCCAAAAGAAATAGAAAAAGTTTTTGTAAGAAAAAGCGGAGATGAAAATTTCATTGAAATTATTAAAAAAGATTCAAGCATTATCAAAATTTTCAAATCAGAAAAAGGTATTCCGAATATTGATAAAAAAGTAACAACGGCTAAAATGCCAACGGTAAAAAATAATATTACGTTGAAAAATGGTTATTCAATTTACACGGACAAAAACGGCGTTGAGCATAGAATTATTAGTTCAGAAATTGATAAGGTTTATATTACAAATAATAAAAATGGTGAATTTGATTTATCCAAATCTCCTAAAACAATTACAAGTTTAAAAGTTAATAATATAAATAGTGATGATGTGAATATTACGATTCTTCCAAAGAATGGATATTCAGTAGAATATAAATTTACGGAATCTAATGAATCATTATCTAAACAATTAGATAAAAAGCGAACAGAGTTGAAGCTTGATGAGCAAAATACTAAAAAGCAAATAAAAGAAATCGAAATACTACAAAAAGGAGAGCGTAAAAAGAATAAAAGTTAGTACCTTTTTTACATTATTGTTATATCTTTACTCAAACTTTAAAATTTTACTTATATGAAAAAATGTTTATTTTTTATTCCATTATTAGCTTTCGCTATTAATACAAATGCTCAAACTAAATTTGGAGCTAAAGCAGGTCTTAATGTATCAAATTTATCTGGAGATAACCAAAATGCTGATGCAAAAGTAGGTTTTCATATTGGAGGTTATGCTAATATAAAATTTGCTGAGAAATTTGCGTTTCAACCTGAATTGTTATATTCAGCTCAAGGAGCTAAACAGTCAGGACAAATTTATGTTAATCAAGAAATTGGAAATGTTAATGCAGACGTGAAATATAAATTAGATTATATTAATGTTCCATTAATGATCAAATTCTATCCAACTCAAAATTTTAATATTGAAGCTGGACCTCAAGTTGGTTTCTTAGTTAATGCAAAAGCTAACGTTAAAACAACAGCTTTAGGACAAAAAATAGACACTGATCAAGACATGAAAGATTACTTAAAATCTACAGATTTTGGTTTAAACATTGGATTAGGATATGAGTTTTCAAATGGTCTTAATGCAGGAGCTCGTTACAATTTTGGACTTTCAAATATCTCTGATGAAAACGGTGGAGATATAAAAAATTCTGTATTTTCAGTTGGTTTAGGATATTCATTCTAATCATTCTTTTATAACATATTCTCAAAAAAAGGAAACTCGCACGAGTTTCCTTTTTTTTATACGTCATGTTTTGGCATTCTGATTTTCTATTTTTGAGAAGATTGTTTAACTTTCCTAAAAATTCAGAATTTGTTACAAGCAGGCGATTTCAAAATTTACAATGCTTCCGCTGGAGCAGGTAAAACTTACACATTGGTAAAGGAATTTCTTTCGTTGTTATTGACGAATGAAAGCGATTATCATTTCGAACATATTTTAGCCATTACGTTTACCAATAAAGCGGCTGGCGAAATGAAGGAACGTATTATCGAAACTTTAGAAGAAATTGCTAAAAATCCTAACCCAAAAGAAGATCGTTATATTCTCGAATTAGCTTCGGAACTGAATTTGAAGCCTGAAATCATCAAGACAAAAGCATACAATATTCTGATTGCGATTCTTCATAATTATTCCAAATTTTCGATTTCCACAATTGATAAATTTAATCTTCGATTGATGAAATCTTTTGCGCAAGATTTAGGTTTATCAATGAATTTTGATGTCGAAATGAATACAAATGAAATCATTAATGAATCGGTTGATTTGTTGTATTCAAAAATTGGAGAAGACGAAAAACTAACGCAAACAATGATCAAAATTGCGTTGGATAATATGGACGAAAATAAATCGTGGGATATTCGAAAAACACTTTCTTCAGACACTTCGGACATTTCTAATGATCGTCATTTGCAAGATTTAGAAAAATTAAAAAACATTTCGTTAGACGAATTTATTCGTTATCGAAATGTTATTTTTGATGATATAAAAACTTTGAAAGATGGTTTGATTACAATTGGAAATGAGTTTTTCGAATTGCTTGCAAACAATGGAATTTCGGTAAATGAATTACCAGGAAAAAGTCGAGGAATTGCTGCTTTTTTCCAGAAATTAAAAAACTTTGATGGTTTTGGTTTAATTTTACCAACCGATGCGAATACAAAAGATATTTTGGAAGACGGTTACCTTTCGAAAGTGAAAGAGGCAATAGCAGAATCTATTTTTCCTCAAGTGAAAGATTTGTTCGAAAAAGCTGCGAACATCAATGATCACTTACTTTTGTTAACCTCCATTCAGAAAAATATATCCTCAATTTCGTTGATTAATGAAGTTGAAAAATCATTGGATTCGATCAAAAAAGATTCAAATGTTTTGTTGATTAACGAATTCAATACTATCATCAGTAAAAATCTGCAACAACAACCTGCCAATTTTATTTATGAGCGAATTGGTTCGCGTTACAATCATTATTTTATTGATGAATTTCAGGATACATCGACGTTACAATGGAATAATCTGAATCCGTTGGTCGAAAATGCACGCGCGCAATCTGATACGATTATGTTGGTTGGTGATGCAAAACAGTCCATTTATCGTTGGCGAGGTGGAAATCCTGCACAAATGATTGATTTAATTGATCGAAAAGAGGAAGAAAATATTAAAGTTGAAGAATTAGAAAAAAACTGGCGAAGTCACGAAAATATTATTCAATTTAACAATGAATTGTATTCGTTTATCGCGCCACAACTCAATTTGCCGAGTTTTCAATATTTGTACGAAATCGGAAATAAACAATTAACTAATCATCAAAAAGATGGTTTTGTCAAAATAAATTTCATTGAGCAAGAAGGTCGTTCGAAAGATTTATTTAAAGAACAAAATTTAGAATTGGTTCTTAAAACAATTGAAGATTGTCGAGCAAATGGTTTCTCATTAAATGATATTGCGATTTTGGTTCGTAGTAATGCGCAAGGGATTTTGTTAGCGAAATATTTGACCGAAAATAATTTGGTTGTGATTTCTAATGAAGCTTTGTTGTTAAAAAATTCATTCGAAATTCAATTGATTGAATATTTGTTCAAAATCACCTCAAATCCTCAAGACGAGCAATCAAAAATTCGTTTTTTGATGGTGGCTTATGAATTAGAATTATTCAAAACGGATGATTTAACAATCACAGTTGAAAAAGCTTTAAAAGGAGATTTGCCAAAGTTTTTAAAATTAACCAAATCAGTTGGGATAGATTTAGATTTTATTCAAGATCAAAACCTTTCGTTGTATGATTTTACAGAAAAAGCGATTCGAACTTTACATTTACAAGAGCGTTCGCCCGCTTATATTTTAAGTTTTTTGGATGTTATTTTAGAGTATTCATCGAAAAATGAATCAGATCTGAATTCATTTCTTGAGTTTTGGTCGACAATCAAAGATAAAGCGAGTATCAAAACGCCAAAAGGTGTCGATGCGATTCAGATTATGACGATTCACAAATCAAAAGGCTTGGAATTTCCAGTTGTAATTTTGCCGTTTTTAGATTGGCAAAGTAAGAATTCTAAAATTTGGATTCCATTACAAAAAGATGAAGAAAATCCGTTCGAAACATTTTATGTTGGAATTAATAATGAATTAAAATCAATCAAAAACGAAGCGATAAAATCGAAGATTGACGAAGAAGAAAATTTGGTTCAATTGGATGAAATTAATACACTTTATGTTGCAACAACGCGTGCAAAAGAGCAATTGTATATGATTGCGCTAAAACCGAAAGAATCTTCGAAATCAAAAAATATTGCAAATTATTTACACGAGTTTGTTTCGTATAAAGGTTTTTCTGAGGATGAAATTATTTTGAAAGGTTCTCCTGAACGAATTTCAACTCCAAAAATCATAGAAAATTCTTCGGCTGAATTAAAAATTTATTCTTCGGATTGGAATACGCGTTTAGTAATTAATACCAATTCGGAAAAAGCGCAAGAAAAGTTGAAATTCACCGAATTTGGAAATACAGTTCATAACATTTTATCGCAAATTGTTACACAAAATGATTTGCCAAAAATCATTGAAAGTGAAAAACAACGTGGTACAATTTCAGCCGAAAATGTAGAACATCTGCAAAAAACCTTGCAAAATTTATTACAAGATGCTAAATTAGTTCCATATTTTGCTGAAGGTTTAACGGTTTTGAATGAGCGCGATTTTATTGATGAAAATGGACAAATTTTCAGAGCCGATCGTGTGGTAATTGATGCAGAAAATAATTGTTCGATTATCGATTATAAAACTGGTCAACCCGATTTAGATCATCATTTTCAAGTAAATAGATATGCCAATTTTTTTAGAAATTTAGGTTATAATATTCAGACCAAAATCTTGATTTATATTGATGATGAACAGCAAAAAATAAATGTTGTAGAGGTATTTTGATGAATGAAAATGTAAAATTAAAATTAGCGAGTTTACCCGAAACGCCCGGTGTTTATCAATATTATAACAAAAAAGGAGATTTGTTATACATTGGTAAAGCGAAAAACTTGAAGCGTCGCGTGAATTCGTATTTCAATAAACAACACGATTCGAAACGTTTGCGTGTTTTGGTGAGCAATATCGATAACATCGAAACGATAAACGTTAATTCTGAATATGATGCTTTGTTGTTGGAAAATAATTTGATTAAAGAGCATCAACCACGATACAATATCCTGTTAAGAGATGACAAAACCTATCCTTGGATTTGCATCAAAAATGAACGATTTCCTCGTATTTTTTCGACTCGAAATGTTATCAAAGATGGTTCGGAATACTTTGGACCATATTCTAACGGAAAAGCGATGAAAGTTTTGTTAGGTTTGATAAAAGAATTGTATCAACTAAGAACGTGTTCGTATGATTTGAGTGAAAAAAATATCGAAAATCATAAATTCAAAGTTTGCTTGGAATACCATATTGGCAATTGTCTTGGACCTTGTGAAGCTTATCAAACAGAAGAAGAATACAACGAGCAAATTTCGGCAATTCGTAATATTATCAAAGGAGAATTTAACGAAGCAAAGCAATATTTGATTAACCAAATGACAAAATATGCATTGGATTTGAAGTTTGAAAAAGCGCAAATGATTAAAGAAAAAATCGAAGTGTTACAGAATTATCAATCTCGATCTACAATTGTTTCGCCTACGATTACCAATGTTGATGTTTTTTCGATTACGTCGGACGAAGAATATGCCTATGTCAATTTTATGAAAATTTATCATGGCGCAATTATACAGTCCCATACAGAGGAATGGAAAAAGAAATTGGATGAAACGGACGAAGATTTATTGGAACGCGCAATTATTGATTTTTCGGATCGATTTAATTTAACTTCGAAAGAAATTTATGTTCCGTTCGAATTGAGTTTAGAAATTCCGTTCAGAAAAATTACCGTTCCGAAAATTGGCGATAAAAAACATATTGTCGATTTATCGTTAAAAAATACACGAATTTATCGTTTAGAAGAGCTCAAACAAACCAAAATCGTCGATCCTGATCGTCATACAAATCGTATCATGAATCAGATGAAAGTTGATTTGCGTTTACCTGCAGAACCTCGACATATTGAAGGTTTTGATAACTCTAACATTCAAGGAACGAATCCTGTTTCGGCTTGTGTGGTGTTCAAAAATGGAAAACCAAGTAAGAAAGATTATCGCATTTTCAATGTTAAAACCGTAGAAGGACCGAACGATTTTGCGACGATGGAAGAAGTGATTGAAAGACGATATTCGAGAGTTTTGGCTGAAGGAGAATCTTTGCCTCAATTAATTTTGATTGATGGTGGAAAAGGGCAATTAAGTTCGGCTCTAAAATCTATTGATCGTTTAGGATTGCGCGGAAAAGTTTCGGTGATTGGAATTGCGAAGCGTTTAGAAGAAATTTATTATCCAGATGATCCTTATCCGTTATATTTAGACAAAAATTCTGAAACCTTGAAAGTGCTTCAACATGTGCGAGATGAATCGCATCGATTTGGAATTACACGTCACCGAAATCGACGAAGTAAAAATGCTTATAATTCGGTTTTGGAAGAAATAGAAGGTATCGGTCCGCAAACAATTAAAGAATTATTAACAAAATTTAAATCGGTCGAACGAATAAAAAATGCATCTTTGTTAGAATTAACCGATTGTATAGGAAAATCTAAAGCAAAAAAAATAAAAGATTATTTTTCGAATGATGAAAAATCTACTAATTGACAGAGATTTAACGTCTCTTTTGAACAATCCAAAGCTACAAGCCACTTTGGCAATTGTTCCTATCACTTTATTTGTACTTGGCTTGTTAAGTTATTTTGGAATTTTTTATTCGATGTTTAGTACGCTCGATGTGCAGCTAGGACATTCAGGAAGTTCTAAATCGCTATTGAGTGCGTTATTAGGAAATCTTATCATTTTTATCTTCTTGGTATTGATGAGTTTTTTCACTGGCGTGATTTCTTTTGTATACTTTATTGTGCATGCTTTAAAGAATCCAAATTTGATAAAAAGTGATGATCGCTTGGTCTGGATTACGATTATTATTTTTGGAAATGGAATAGGAATTTTTGTCTATTGGCTGACTCAAATCAAGCGAAAAAAAC
The DNA here is from genome assembly GCF_030324345.1 of Empedobacter sp. R750. Taxonomy (NCBI): domain Bacteria; kingdom Pseudomonadati; phylum Bacteroidota; class Flavobacteriia; order Flavobacteriales; family Weeksellaceae; genus Empedobacter; species Empedobacter sp. R750. The sequence goes on from NZ_JACAGF010000003.1 coordinate 220,486, forward strand.
CTCGTCCAATTATTGATTTATACACAGACGATATCTAAAAATATAAACTGCTTTACAATTTAGTAAAGCAGTTTTTTTTATGAATTATTTCAAAAATTTGTACCTTTTAACTACAAATCAAAACAACATGAAAATAGTAGAATTATTAGCAAAAGAATTGCAAAACGAGTTTCAAATTACCAAAGAATTTATTGCAAGATTCCCTGAGGATAAAACGACATACAAACCTCATGAAAAAAGTATGGACATTACAATGTTGACGAATCATATTGTCGAAATATTTGCTTGGCCAGCTTTGATTTTAACAACTGATAAATTAGATTTTGCTACAGGAGATTACAAACCGACAAGTTTTACTTCTGTGCAAGATTTACAAAAGAAATTAGACGAAGATTACGAAGCGGGTGAAAATTCCTTGAAAAACGCAACGGATGAAGAATTGAATAATAATTGGAAAATTGTTGCTGGTGATACAGTCTTCGCAGATTTTACAAAATATGAAGCAATTCGTCATGCACTAAATCAAATCACACATCATCGCGCTCAATTAGGGGTATTTTATCGTTTATTGGGAATAGATTTACCTTCTAGTTATGGACCAAGTTCTGATTCTCAAAAGTTTCAATAAAAAAAGACCTCTTAAATAAGAGGTCTTAAAATCATAATTAGTGTTAATTGTATTACTGATTAGTAATATTGTTATCTCAAAAATATAACATATATCATATTTAAACAAATCTAAGTTGTGTTTTTTTTAAGAAATATTAACAATTTTATAATATTCGTAGTTAATAATCTATTTTATTGATTTTATCTAAAAAAGACATCTATAAAAGTATCAATTAATATGAATTCATAAAAAAAGCTTTCGAAATTCTCGAAAGCTTTTTTATATTTTGACTTTATATTGTTTTAAACAAAAGGAGTTTTTACAACTTCTGCTAATACATTTTTATCACGAATCTGAATTCTGATTGTTGTTCCAACTTTAGCAAAATCTGTGTGAACATATGCTAAACCAATTCCTTGTTTCAACATTGGAGATTGCGTTCCAGAAGTTACAATACCGATTGTATTCTCATTGTCATCTACAACTTTATAATCGTGGCGAGGAATTCCTCTTTCAATCATTTTGAAACCAACTAATTTTTTCTCAACTCCAGCCTCTTTTTGAGCTTTCAAAATATCAGAAGAAATAAAATTTGTATCCAATTTTGTTACCCAAGCAAGACCAGCTTCTAATGGAGTTGTGTCATCGTTGATATCATTTCCGTATAAACAGTAACCTTTCTCTAAACGCAATGTATCACGAGAAGCCAAACCACAAGGCTCGATATCGAAAGATTTTCCAGCTTCCATCACCTTATCCCACATTTCGTTTGCTTGTTCATTCGCGAAATAAATCTCGAAACCTCCAGAACCAGTGTAACCTGTTGCAGAAATAATCACATTTTCCATACCTGCAAATGTACCAATTGCGAAATGATAGAACGGAATTTCAGCTAAATTAACATCTGTCAACGATTGCATTGCTTCAATTGCTTTTGGACCTTGGATTGCTAACAAAGACATCTCATCAGATTTGTTTGTTAACTCTGCACCAAACGTATTGTGTTTGTTCATCCATTCCCAATCTTTATCGATGTTAGATGCATTTACAACTGCCATCCACTCATCATCAGAGATTTTATAAATAATTAAATCATCTACAATTCCTCCTTTTTCGTTTGGCATTGCATTATATTGAGCTTGACCAATTGCAACTTTCGTTACATCATTAGTCAATAAGTGTTGTAATAAGTCTGTTGCTTTTTCTCCTTTTACAAAAAATTGTCCCATGTGAGAAACGTCAAAAACACCAACTTTTTCGCGAACAGCAAAGTGTTCTTGGTTAACACCTGCGTATTGCACTGGCATTTCATATCCAGCAAAAGGAACCATTTTCGCACCTAAATCTTTGTGCTTTTGGTTTAATGCAGTTACTTTCATTGTTTGTTTGCTTTGATAAGTTTATAATTCTCCCAAAAATAAGGAATTAATTGTTAGGAAAATTTCTTAAATAGAAGATTATCTAATTTTGTGAATAATTTTTAAATTCCCTTCCGTCGCTTTATACGGCTCGAAACGCATAACCGATTTTCCTTTACCAAATTTGTTCATAAACTTTTCGTTTATTTTTCCTGATAATTTCAATGGTTGACAACCTTCGCAAGGAATAATCAAAATGGTATCGTTTGTTTTACCTTTTACTTTTACAATTTCGTACGAATAATCTGTATCCAAACGAGAATTAATAACATTTTCAATTGGTTTATCGAAGCTCTCAATAAAGAAAACACGTCGATCTTTGTTGCTTCCAATAATAATTGCAGCACCAACTAAAATCAATAAAACGACAATTGATATGGTTAAAATTTTTTTAAAATCCATCTTTTTGGTTAATTCGTGGATTAAAAGTAATAATTCATTCCGAATGAAAAAAATATTCGTTTTATTTCCTATCTTTTTACTCCTATTTACATTGACAATGAATAGTTGTACAAAATCAAAAATATTAAAAGAAAAACATTCAATTTCATTACAAAATATTCAAAATGGAGATTTGATTTTTGTTGGTGCGCAAACCGAAGAACTTTCGGGTGCGATAAATAGAGTGACAAAAATAAATAATGAAACCAATTTTGATCATGTTGGATTGATCGAAAAAACGGCTGATTCTATTTTTGTTCTACATGCTGCTCCAATGGGCGGATCGCAACGAGAAGAAATTCATCATTTTTATACTTCTCAAACCGAAAAAAATAATAAAATTGTCATTTATCGTCTCAAAAATGAATATCAATCTACGATTCCTCATGCAATTGAAAAAGCTAAAACAATGCTCGGAAAGCCTTATAATTGGTTATATATTCTGAATGATGACGAATTATATTGTTCCGATTTTATAGAAAGAGCTTTTCGTGATGATAACGTTTTTGAACTAATTCCTATGAATTTTAAAAACAAAGGAACCGGAATTATTGATGATTTTTGGATAGATTTTTATCGTAAAAAAGGAAAAGATGTTCCACAAAATGAACCAGGAACAAATCCAAATCAATTAGCAACTTCTGAGAAATTAGTTAGGATTGGAGAAATAACTTTATGAAAAAGAAAAAAATAATAGAAATTGTATTTCTAATAATATGCTGCACATTTCTCTATTTTAATTCTAACTATTATATAAATAATCAGAATTGGAAATATAGAAATGGATATCATATTGGAGATATCTTGGAAAAATCTAAAGGAGTTTCTAACAATGAAACTCAGTATTGTTTTGGATATATTTTAATTATAAAAAATAATCAAACCAATGAAAAAGGATATTATATTAGAAAATAATATGAAGCAATAACAAATATCTAGTTTCTAACCTTTACTTTTCATTAACCGCAAAAGAAACAAGTTTCGAAGTTCGAATTAGAGAGTTGAAGTTTTAAGACAACCCTAAACATTATAAATTAATAAATGAGAAATCGTAAAAAACTACTAGACAAATCTATCTGCCTAATCCTAGAAAATTCAAATAAAGAAGATGACATAAAAGTATATTATGGCAAAGTTTTAAAAGATAAAACTGGATCATATTATTTTACTGATAATTCATCAACAATACATTTAACTTTAGATGAAGAAGATTTAGACAATGCGAAAGTAATAACCCAAGAAAAACAGAAAGAAAATGAAATATTTAGAAACTGTGATTATTCTATTTGGATAACAGTAAATATTATTGAAATTGATGAACCAACAGATGACATGAAAAAAACTAATATGAAATGGGATTAATCCCTACTTTTACCACATGAAACAAAATATCATTTATAGTATCATTTTCTTTTTCGTGTTGTTTGGACTAAAATATCTGTTTGATAAAAGCGATGTACAAACAATGTTGGTTTATTCGGCAATTGGAACGGTTATCTTTTTTATTTATCGCGTTGTTGTAAGAAAAATGTTATACAAACAAAAAGACCAAGAAAACTAATTTTCTTGGTCTTTTTTTATTGCTTTCATCGCTTCCTCGATGTGCGTTTCGGCAACATTTGAAACAATGTGTTTGATTAATTTTCCTTGTTTATTGAATACAAAAGTTTCTCGTGGTGTGATTAAGCCAAATTTCTTTTTAATTCCTAACAATTTCGACAACTTTGCGCCTTTATCAGAAAGTAACGGAAAGTTGAGTTGATGTTTTGTATAAAACTTTTCGTGAGAAGATGTTGATTGTCCATTTATTCCAACAATCACAGCATCCAAAGCATTAAATTCTGCATTTACATCACGAAATTGACAGACTTCTTTTGTACACATTGGCGTAAAATTCATTGGATAAAAGAATAAAACAAAATATTTTTTGTACAAAAACTCGTCCGAATTAAACCAATTTCCTTTATTATCCTCCAACGAAAAAGTTGGAATGTGATCACCTAATTTCATTCGCCTGCGTATTCTACGAAATTACGTGGAGTTTCGTATAAGGTTACTTTCAATTCTAAATCAGTCGCTAATTTTGCTCTAATTTTATTCCAAATCAAAATCACAATATTTTCGGCAGTTGGATTGATAGTTTTAAATTCTTCAATATCAACATTCAGATTTTTATGATCCAAATAATCTTCAACTTCAACCGCGATAATTTTTCGTAATTCGTCCAAATTCATCACAAAACCTGTTTCTGGATCAACTTCACCTTTCACCGCCACAATAATTTCATAATTGTGTCCGTGATAATTTGGGTAAGAACATTTTCCGAAAACTTCAAAATTCTGTTCATCGCTCCAATTCTTGTTAAACAATCGGTGCGCAGCGTTAAAATGTGCTTTTCTGTTGACAGTAACTTTCATCTGTATAAATTTTTATTCTTCGATATACGAAACGTAATGTTCAAAAATTATTTTGAACCAAGCTGTATAATTCTGAGGATTTTTTTCCATATCTTTTTTCAAATCATCCAATTCTACCCAACGATAAGCCATCACTTCATCAGGATTTAGCTTTGGTTCGTCATCAAATGTTCCGATAAAAACATGGTCTAATTCATGCTCAATCAAATCATTTTCTAAATGTGCTTTGTAAATGAAATTAAATTTATATTCTAATTCGCAATCAAATCCCATTTCTTCTTCCAAACGTCTGTGCGCCGCTTGTTCGTATGTTTCGTTATCGCGCGGATGACTACAACATGTATTCGTCCACAACGTTGGCGAATGGTATTTGCTCGCAGCTCGTTGCTGAATCATCAATTCTCCTTTGGAATTGAATACAAAAACAGAAAATGCACGATGCAACAAACCAGCTACATGAGCCTGTTGCTTCTCCATCAATCCTAATTTTTGATCGTCCTGATCAACTAAAACTACAAATTCTTCCATAAAACAAAAATAACCATTTATGTAGGATTAAAAAAGAAGTTCGATTTCTTTGTGCTTAAATTCTCGCAATGCTTGATTGATTTCGATCAGTAAATTTCCCGCTTCATTTACATCTCTAATAATTCCGTCCACTTCTACTCCATCCAATCTAAAATGCGAGATTTCATCTTTTCTAAAAAGATTATCTAAATATGTTTGATGAATTTGTTCGAAATTTTTCTGTTCTAAAATTGGATATTCATTTTCGAAATGATGCATTAAATCTGCCAAAATTTCCTCGATGTCATATTCTTTGTCAGTTACTTTTCGAATAGATGTTGCTTTTGGTAAGTGATTAAAATCAGCTTGATTGACATTAATTCCTATTCCAATTACAGAATTCATTATTCCATTGGAACGATGATTTTCGATTAAAATTCCGCAAACCTTTTTATCATTTAAAATGATATCATTTGGCCATTTTACGTTAGATTTTGGATGAAATTGTTTTAAAAATAGACAAATAACATTTGAAATCCATTCATTAAAATAAATTAATTCTTGAAAACTATAATCCGTTTTCAGCAAAAAACTAAAGGTTAAATTTTCTCCTGCGACAACTTTCCACTCATTTCCTGCGTAACCTTTTCCTTTTGTTTGATTTTTAGCATGTATGACAGTCCAACTATTGGCATCTTTTTTGGACAAATCCACCAAGAACTCATTCGTATTAGGCAAAGAATCAAAACTAATTAAATACATTTTTTTTACTATTTTTATAGAGTGGTTAAAGTTATTTTAAAAAGTTTAAACTTTAATAAGGATTCACTAAATTTGCGAATTACAAAATAAAAGATGATAGATACTCAATATACAAAAGACTTGCTAGATAGCATTGTTGACGGAATTACAAATGTTAAAGGAGAAGAAATTACAATTCTAGATTTACGCGAAATTGAAAATGCATTTTGTCAATACTTCGTTATTTGTACCGGAAACTCGAATACACAAGTTAGTGCTTTAGCTGGTTCGATTGAAAGAACTGTAAAAACAGAAATGTCAGAAAGACCTTTTCATGTAGAAGGAACGCAAAATAATCAATGGGTTTTGTTGGACTACACTAATGTTATTGTCCATATTTTCCAAAAAGAATACAGAGAATATTACGATATCGAAAGTCTTTGGGGTGATGCTGTAGAGACGCGTATCGAAATGGAATATTAATCATAACTGAAACCAAAAAAAATTGAAAAAAAATAATTTTAAACCTTCGGGGTTTAATCCTACATGGATATATGCCATTATTGGATTATTGCTGATTGCCTTTCTATTATTTTCTGATAATATTGGAGGTGCCGGCGGAACTACTAAAAACATAGACCGTACGACTTTCCTTTCTTATGTAGAAAAAGGTTACGTAAAAGAAGCCAATCTAGAAAAAGAATCAGGACGTGTAAGTGTATATTTAACGGACGCAGCTCTCAATACTGAAGAATTTAAAAAGTTTAAAAAATCAAACGAGACTTTAAATCCTTTTGCTACAGGTGCTCCAAACTTTATTTTCAATGTTGCTGATGCAGGAAATTTTGAAAAAGATTTTTATGCTAACGTAGAAAAGAGCCCAAATAAAACTGCCGTTCTTAACACACAAATTTCAAATGGTTTTGGAAGTTTGTTTATGAATCTTTTCATTTCATTGATTTTCTTCGGATTAATCTACTTCTTACTATTCAGACGAATGGGCGGAGGTGGATCTGCTGGAGGTGGCGGAGGAATTTTCTCTGTCGGAAAATCGAAAGCGAAATTATTTGAAGGTGATGATCATATCAAAACAACTTTCAAAGATGTTGCAGGTTTAGAAGGTGCAAAAGAAGAAATTGAAGAAATCGTTGAATTCTTGAAACACCCAGAAAAATTCACAAAATTAGGTGGACGTATCCCTAAAGGAGCCTTATTAGTAGGACCTCCAGGTACAGGTAAAACCTTATTAGCAAAAGCTGTTGCTGGAGAAGCGAAAGTGCCTTTCTTCTCATTATCAGGATCAGATTTCGTAGAAATGTTTGTGGGAGTTGGTGCATCTCGTGTACGTGACTTATTCAAAAATGCAAAAGAAAAATCTCCTTCAATTATCTTTATTGATGAGATTGATGCAATTGGTCGTGCACGTGGAAAATCAAACTTTACAGGTTCTAATGACGAACGCGAAAATACATTAAACCAATTATTAACAGAAATGGATGGTTTCGGAACAGAATCTAACGTAATTGTGATTGCTGCAACAAACCGTGCTGATGTATTGGATAAAGCATTAATGCGTCCAGGTCGTTTTGACCGTATTATTCACGTTGATTTACCTGAATTAAACGAACGTAAAGAAATCTTCGCGGTTCACTTACGTCCATTAAAATTAGGTGAGGATGTAGAAATCGAATTTTTAGCAAAACAAACGCCAGGTTTCTCTGGTGCAGATATTTTCAATGTTTGTAATGAAGCGGCTTTAGTTGCTGCTCGTAAAAACAAAGAAGTCGTAGAAAAACAAGACTTTTTAGATGCTGTTGACCGTATTATTGGTGGATTAGAGAAGAAAAGTAAAGTGATTAAACCTTCTGAGAAAAAACGTATCGCTTATCACGAAGCAGGTCACGCTACAATTGGTTGGTTAACAGAACACGCTGCGCCATTGGTTAAAGTAACTATCGTTCCTCGTGGACGCTCATTAGGTGCCGCTTGGTATTTGCCAGAAGAAAGACAAATTACAACGACAGAACAATTGTTAGACGAAATGTGTATGACAATGGGTGGTCGTGCTGCTGAGGAAGTTGTTTTCAATAACATTTCTACAGGTGCATTAAGTGATTTGGAAAAAGTAACAAAACAAGCTTCTGCAATGGTAAGTATTTACGGATTGAACAAAGAAGTTGGTAATGTTTCTTATTATGATTCATCTGGACAAAATGAGTATGGTTTCAGCAAGCCTTATTCAGAACAAACTGCTCAGGTAATTGATAAAGAAGTAAAAACAATGATCGAAGCTCAATATGATAGAGCAAAAGATATTTTACGTGAACATCGCGATCAATTAGATGTTTTGGCTCAAAAATTAATTGAGAAAGAAGTGATTTTTAGAGAAGATTTGGAAGAAATTTTCGGACCAAGAAAATTTGTAAGCGAATTGGATCAAATCGAAGAAAAACAAGAAGAAGCTATAGAAGCTGGTCCAGAACAAGTGATTCAACCAGAAGCTGGAAATGATATTTAATCAAATTCATTCAAAATAATAGAAAAAATCGTCCAAATCGGACGATTTTTTTTTTACTTCTTATTATATTGTTAAAAATTATTACCTTTAGGCTGTAATTGATTAATTTCATATAAAATCATGAGTTTTCATGTGGAAAGCAATTAAAAACCTACTTAAAAAAGCTACTGAAAAATCAGCAGAGAATTCAGATGATAATCACATTGATTTATTTCATCCGAATTATGCTGACCAAAAGATTTCTATGGATGAAGTCTTTGCTACAAACTTTAATGTAGGTGGTGGACATTTTTTATTTTGTGATAATATAGAAGAGGCTTCTAAAAACCTTAAAGAGATTGTCAATTACGAAAATGTGACCGAATTAATTTGTCCTGATCCACGCTTACAACAAATTCTTAATTCAGTCAATATTCCTTTTGTCGAAAATCCATGTGATTCTCGTTATACGCTTAGTTTTCTTAGTTGCGAATTTCTGATTGCTTTTGATGGAAGTATTATGTTATCGGCACATCAAACTTATGGTAGAAATATTGCTGATTTTCCGTCAAATTTTATTATCTATGCACGCCCGTCACAATTAGTGGAAAATGTGAGTGTGGCATTACAGAAATTACGAACATTAAAAAAAGACAACCTTCCATCTAAAATAACTTCGATTCGTGGAAAAAATATGCACAAATTTCCGAACGTAGACAATGCGAAGAATATTTATTTGTTATTGGTTGAAGATTAGCTATGAAAAATTTAGCAATTAGAGCTTTCTCTGGACTTATTTACGCACTTATTATATTTTTCGGGACAACGATAAACCCAAAAGGTTTGATTGTTTTGATGATGGTTTTTGGACTTTTTTGTTTGTACGAATTTTTTAAAATTACTAATCTTACCAATAAACTTTATCAATTAGGAGCACTTTTAGCTGCCTTAGTTGTTTTTGGCTATTATGGAAAAGAATTTTTAGAAGCTTTCGAAACTTCGAATCATTACTATTTTCATTTAAGAAGTTTGTACTTCATCATTCCAGTTTTATTTGTTTTTAGTATTTATATTATTTTCAAATCAACCAACGAATTGTTGAACGATTTTGGAAAAGCTACTTTAGGATTAACATACGTTATCGCACCATTTGCCTTAGCCTTAACTTTACCTAGTTTTGATTATAATTTAGGCGAAAAAGTAATGCATTACGAAGTATTTTTCGTTTTCTTATTACTTTGGTGTAGTGACACATTTGCCTATTTAACAGGAAACTTAATTGGAAAACACAAATTAGCACCTAAAATTTCGGGAGCAAAAACGTGGGAAGGATTTTTTGGAGGAATAGTTTTTACTTTATTAGCTGGATTCTTAATTCAGAAATATTTTGGAGAAAACTTGCACGGAAACTGGATGATTATTGGTTTAATCGTTGCTGCATTAGGTCCATTAGGAGATTTGACAGAATCTAAATTAAAACGATTTTTCAATGTAAAAGACAGCTCTAACCTTATTCCAGGACATGGTGGTTTTTTAGATCGATTAGATAGTTTTATATTTGTCGTACCATTTGTTTATTTATATTATTTATTAGTATATACTTTATGAAACTTCACAGAGAAGGAACAGCAATTTTGATAGGTTGCTTAATTTTATTTGCAATCGCTACAGGAGTATTACATTACTTTTTTCCTGTATATGGCTTTTATTTTGCCTTACCATTATGGATACTTTATGGATTTATCGTTTGGTTTTTCAGAAATCCAATTCGAGAATCAGATTCATCTGAAAATTGCGTGATTGCGCCTGTAGATGGAAAAGTTGTTGTACTAGAAGAAGTATTTGAAAGCGAATTTTTGAATCAAAAATGTATTCAATTATCGATTTTCATGACACCTCTTAATGTACATGTAACGCGTTATCCTGTGAATGGAAAAGTGATTTATTCGAAATATCATCCAGGAAAATTTTTGGTTGCATTTCATCCAAAATCATCAGAATTAAATGAAAGAACAACTGTTGTTGTAGAAAATGCAGATCATACAAAAGTTCTTTTCAGACAAATTGCAGGTGCAGTTGCACGAAGAATTGTTTGTTACAGTAAAGAGAATGACGACGCTGTTGCTGGTAAAGAATATGGTTTTATCAAGTTCGGATCGCGTGTTGATATCTTTTTACCACTTGATACAGAGATCAATGTAAAGGTTGGAGATAAAACAAAAGGTGGAATTCAGAAAATTGCACAATTGAAATAAATCAGTTAGTTGAACTCGATGTTTTTAACTAATTTTGTCAAAACAATATATAATAATATACCCATACAATAAATTTTGTAAGACATGAAAAAATTAATTCTTTTAGTAGCTGTTGCAGCATTCGCTACTTCTTGTAACTCTAAAGCAAGTGTAAATCACGGAGTTCTTCCAGTTGTTCACGAACTAGCTACTGCAGAAGAAATGCACCACAAATCTGAAGCTGCTCACGAAGGTCACGGAAAACATGAGGAAGCTGTTGAAGAAAAACACGAAGAAGTGAAAGATTCTACAAAAACGGCAGAAACTCCGAAAATTGAGAAAAAAGATACTGTAAAAGCTGGTCATTAAGATTCAGCTTTTTTTGTTTTTATAGATTTATAATCTGTTTATCATCGCCTATTACATAATTTTTATTTTTAGGACGAATATAAAATGAACGTAAAGAAGAGTTATTTTCAGAAATGATTGATAAAATCTCTTGATAAGTAAACAAACTTGTATCAATTGCAATATGATTATTTGATAAAGATTTGAAATCTGATTTCTTATTTATCCAAAATAAATCTTCTGCATTTACTTCTATTTTAGAAGTATTTTTAGGTGAATGTAAAGAAAATTTAAATAATTGAATTAAATATTTAATCAAAATTCCCGAACGTAAAAATTGATAATGCAACCAATTTTTTTGATAATATTTCGCCAAGAAAATCATCATTGCTTCAAAAAAATGTTTATAATATTTTTTATCCTTTTTCGTACTTTCTCCTTTGTAATGTAAAACCGTTATATCTCCTTTATAATAATTTTTATAACCAGCTAATTCTGTACTAAAAGACAAATCTATATCTTCTCCGTACATAAAATAACGTGGATCAAATCCTCCAATTTCCTGATAGATTTTCTTCGTGGTAAACATAAAAGCGCCTACTAAAATTTCACAAGAAGCAATTTCAAATTCATCAACTTCTAATTTGTAATAATTATTTTTCTTTGAATGATTAAATCGACTATACAACTTAGAAAATGAATTTTTAGCTGTCGGAATATTTCGTTTAGATTCTGGATGAAAATTGCCGTTTGTATCTATCATTCGTACTCCCACAAAACCTATTTTTTCTTTTGACTGATGAAATTCAATCAAAGATTCGAATAAATTCTCTGGAATAATTGTATCTGGATTAAGAATTAGGATATATTCTCCCAAAGCATTCTCAACCCCAATATTATTCGCTTTTGCAAAACCAAGATTCTCTTTTTGAAGTAAAAAGTTTACAGTAGGAAAAGTTTTTTTTAGGAATGTAAAATCAATTTCCGATGAATTATTATCAATTACAATTATTTCGCCATCTACATTTTTTAAAGCCTCCTGACACGAATCAAGACAAAGCTCTAAATGTTTTGGCGCATTATAACTAACAATAATTATCGATAATTTCATTTAAAATTTATTTTCTGAATACGGGATTCGATGTTGTATAGAACGAACCAGCGTCGCTTCGTCTGCATATTCTAACTCATCTCCTACACCAAGACCTCTTGCAATGGTAGAAAAAATAATTTCGGCATTCTTTAATTGTCGGTACAAATAGAAAACAGTTGTATCTCCTTCCATTGTCGAACTTAAAGCAAAAATTATTTCCTTCACATTTTCATTTTGAACACGATCAACTAACGTTTGAATATTCAATTGACCAGGTCCAATGCCTTCCATTGGAGAAATCTTTCCTCCTAAAACGTGATATTGTCCTTTAAATTGTCCTGTATTTTCAATAGCCATCACATCACGCACATCTTCCACTACACAAATTATAGTTTCTTCTCGCAATGGATTGTTGCAAATATCACAAACCTCATCATCAGAAATCGTATGACAATGTTGACAATATTTAACATCATTCACCAAATGAGAAAGCGCTTCGGACAAAGCCGTCGTTTGAGATTTGGGACGATTTAACATATGTAAAACAAGTCGCAAAGCTGTTCTCTTTCCTATTCCTGGCAAATTTGACATTTCTTCTACAGCTCGCTCTAAAACCTTGCTTGGGTAATTCATTCGTTCAAAAAATTATAGACAACAAATTTACAATTTTATCTTCGGAAAATTAATCTATCATCATTCACTCAAAAATATTAAATTTGGGCTTATTTACTAAATAAATTATGAACTCAACAATTTTACTACTTTGTGTTATCGTATACTTTGTAGGACTTTTAGTGATCTCTTACTTCACCAGTCGAAATTCTGACAATCAATCTTTTTTTAACGGAAACAAAAAAAGTAAATGGTGGTTAGTGGCTTTCGGAATGATTGGAACAAGTCTTAGTGGCGTTACTTTTATTTCGGTTCCGGGAACGGTCGGAAAATTAACTGGTTCCGAATATATTTACGGAGGATTCGAATATTATATGATGGTAATCGGATTTTTTCTTGGTTATTTTATCGTCGCTGGCGTATTACTTCCGCTCTATTACCGTATGAATCTGACCTCGATTTACACCTATTTAGGAAAGCGTTTCAATGTTGAAGCACATAAAATGGGATCAGTTTTCTTTATTATTTCCCGTGGAATTGGCGCAACAGCACGTTTATATTTAGTTGTAAATGTGTTACAAATATTTTTGTTAGACAATTTAGGTGTTCCATTTTGGGTAACAACATTTGTCTTATTATTGATGATATTATTATACACGTTTGAAGGTGGAGTAAAAACAATTGTCGTAACAGATACCTTGCAAACATCGTTTATGATTATTAGTTTGATTGCGTGTATTTGGTTTATCCTTTCGCATCTTAATTTATCTGTTGGTGAAGCTTACGATATGATGCAAGCGAAGAATTATACACATTTCATTAATCTTGATCCAAATTCGAAAACTTATTTCTTAAAAACAATTTTGGGCGGAATGTTTATCACAATTGCAATGACTGGTCTTGACCAAGAAATGATGCAAAAAAATATTTCGGTTGATAATCTTCAAAACTCGAAAAAGAATATGTTGACGTTTGCTGGAACATTATTGATTGTGAATTTAGCCTTCTTATTTTTGGGTGGATTGCTTTATTTATACGCAATGAGTGAAGGTGGTTTTTATACTGCTGATGGTTTCTTTATGGAACAAGGCGGACAAAATATTATGGGTGATGATATGTTTCCTGCGCTTTCGCTTTTAGGACATCATTTCCCAATGATTATTTCTGTAATTTTTATTATTGGATTAATTTCTGCCTTATTTCCTTCTGCCGACGGAGCTTTAACAGCGGTTACAAGTTCATATTGTGTCGATTTATTAAACATCAACGAGGACAAAGAAAAGTCAGAAAAAGAGAAGAAAAAGATTCGTATTCGTGTTCACTTGATTTTCACGGTAGTTTTCTTTATCTTGATTATGGTTTTCAAAGCGATTAACAACAAATCTATTGTTTATCTTGTGATGGAAATTGCAGGTTATACATACGGACCGTTATTAGGATTATTTGCTTTCGGAATTTTAACGAAACGTAACATTTACAAAAAATATTCAATTATTACAGTTGCGATTTTAGCGCCTATTTTTACCTATATCATCAACGAATTAGTGATCAATTTTACCGATTACAAAATTGGTGTTGAATTAATCATTCTGAATGGTTTATTAACTTTTATCGGTCTATGGTTGGTAAGTTCTAATCGTCAAAAAGAAACAATTATTCATTCATAATCAGAACAATTAACACTCTACAACTATGAAAAAAATCGCCATTATTGGAGCAGGAAATTTAGGAATTTCTATAACAGAGGGTTTAATTAAGAATAAAGCATTCGATCCAAATCAAATTATCGCTACAAGAAATAATTTGAATCAAATTGAACATCTTAAAAAGCTTGGTGTAACGATTACAAATGATAATCATTTTGCTGTAAAAGAAGCTGATTATATTCTGTTGTGTGTAAAACCGTACAAAGTGGAAGAAGTTTTGACGCAATTAAAAGACGATTTTACGACCAATAAAATATTAATTTCAGTTGCAACAGGAATTTCATTGCAAACGTATCAAAATATTTTATCACAAGGTATGTCAATTTTTCGTGCAATGCCTAATACAGCTGCTTCTGTGGAAGAATCGATTACATGTATTTGTGGAAATTCGAAAGATGAAAACATTTTAAATGAAATCAAAACGATTTTCAATCCAATTGGCGAAACAGTTGTTATAAATGAGGAGTTGATGAATGCAGCGACTGTAATTGGCGCTTGCGGAATTGCTTATGTTTTACGATTTATAAGAGCAATGATTCAAGGTGGAATCGAAATTGGATTTGACACACAAACTGCTACAAAAATTGTGACACAAACTGTAAAAGGAGCTGCTGAATTATTAATAGAAAACGGTTTGCATCCAGAACAAGAAATTGATAAAGTGACGACACCAAAAGGTTGTACGATTGCTGGATTAAATGAAATGGAACATCAAGGATTTAGTTCTGCTTTAATAAAAGGAATTAAAACTTCTTTTGATAAAATATAATTATGGAAAAGAAATTAAAATTAATCTGGGATTTTTATGGTCCCGATGCTATACCAACTGCAAAACATCATGCAGTTCACCTGAAACAATACGCAGAAAAAGAAAAGTTACAAAGTACATTTTCTGAATTTGTAGAGGTTGAACCAGAATATGCAGTTGCTTATTTGGTGGTGGTAGAATCTGAAATGATACAAGTTCGTGACGCTTTGATCCCTCACCGTGGCGAATGGCATTCGGAAGAAGAATAAATAAAAAAGACGAAGTTTAGCTTCGTCTTTTTTATTGTTTTAAAAATCGCATAAAATCTCCTCCCCAATTGTAGTGATTTATGTTCTACGATTTTTTTGCCCTACAAAAAAGGATTATTTTTGTTCAAATTTTTATAAACAAACAATGACACTTCAAGAACTTCAAACACAAGTACAACAAACAAGGAGAGATATTTTGAGAATGGTACATGCCGTAAATAGTGGACACCCAGGTGGATCATTAGGTTGTGCAGAATATTTTGCTGCATTATACGGTAAAATCATGACTTACTCTACAGACTTCTCTATGGACGGAAAAGGAGAAGATTTATTCTTCTTATCAAACGGTCACATTTCACCAGTTTTCTACAGCACATTAGCTCGTTCAGGATTTTTCCCAGTAAGCGAATTAGCTACATTCAGAAAATTAGATTCTCGTTTACAAGGTCACCCAACAACACACGAAGGTTTACCTGGAATTCGTATCGCTTCTGGTTCTTTAGGACAAGGCTTATCTGTTGCTTTAGGTGCTGCGCAAGCAAAAAAATTAAACAACGACGATAAATTAGTTTACACATTACACGGTGATGGTGAATTACAAGAAGGTCAAGTTTGGGAAGCTTTTATGTATGCTGCTGGTAAAAAAGTAGATAATGTAATTGCAACGATTGACTACAATGGTCGTCAAATTGATGGTGACACAGACCACGTTTTACCTTTAGGAGATTTGAAAGCTAAATTAGAAGCTTTTGGATGGATTGTTTTAGAAGAAAAAAATGGAAATGACTTAGAAAAAGTAATTGCTATTTTAGAAGAAGCTAAAACATTAACAGGAAACGGAAAACCAGTTTCAATTTTATTACACACAGAAATGGGTAATGGAGTTGATTATATGATGGGAAGCCACTCTTGGCACGGAAAAGCGCCTAACGATGAGCAATTAGCATCTGCATTAGAGCAAAATCCTGAAACTGAATTGACAGATTATTAATAATTTCAATACAACCACAATACTATGAAAACGTTATTTTATTCTATACTTACGCTTTGTTCTTTGACAGCCTTTGGGCAGGAAAAAACATATTCTTTTGACAAAAAAGTATCGTACAAAATCAATTTACCAGAAGAATATCAAACTTATTTGGATGGTCAAAAAGATTTATCTTTTGTAACCTATATTTCTAAAGACGCTGTTTTAGGAACTTCGGAAGGAGGTCCTTACACTTCAGGAAGCTTCAGTAAAGATGCTTTCTTTATCAACAACAGCAAGTTTTTCGAAGTCTATGCCAATTCATTAGAAAATCAATTATCGATAAAAGCACCTTATTATTATGAAGGTATGTCGGATGATAGTTTAAAACCTTATTCGGATAATTTGTTCGAGAAATTTATTTCAGTTAAAAATCTAAATTCATCTACAACGATCAATGGATACAAGTGTAATGAATACGAATTAACATCTAAAACAGATTTCGAAACAAAATCTTCTACATTATGTGTTGATGAAAAAAATGCAATTAATAACGTTGCGATTATGTTTCCTCAAACAAAACTGAAAGGACTTTTGATACGATATGACGCAGGAGATTTTAATGGATTAACAATTCAAAATATTGCAAATTCTAACGTAAAAGTAACTTTTGATGAGAAAAAAGAAATCGAAAGTTTTACTAACGAATTGGCAAAAAAGAAACAAGAATACGAGAACATGATGTCGTCTGTAGATACAGCTTATGCAGCGGAAGCGGCTTATTCGCCAGACAATCGTTACGAGGATCCTATTATTAATTATTACAATTATCAAACATCAGAAAGTGATAACGTAAATAGTCTTTTTGGAACTGTTGCTTCATTAAATTATAGTTTGATTTATAATGATAGCGATTATGATGGAAATCCAGATATCGAGCGTTCTAAAGCTTTAGCAGCTGCGCAAGGTTCTACAAATCAATTGGTAAAACAATTCAAAAAGAATAAATTAGCAAACAAAAGCGAAGTAAAAGAATTAAATAACCTTTTCAAAACGTATTTCGATGATGCTAAAAAGTTTAAATTAACAGAAGTTTCAACAGATTATGATGAAGCGGCTGTAGCAGTAGATTCTGTTGCTGCTATGCCTTATGATCTTGCAGATTATTATGACCCGTATACTTCTACTTACAAAACGACAGATATTAGCAAAATCGATTTGGCAATCGACAATCCAGACGTTCAAGATTTCATGAAAGTTGCACCAGAACATTGCAAAAACTTGAAAGCTAAAATTCCGACTTTTACAGATAAAGATTTAGGAAATTTGGTTTACAATTACGCAGGACAAGTGTGCGATTTATACATTTATCAAAGTGGAAGTGTTGCTCTTTCGGGAACAATTGATGCGATGAGAAAAAGTATTTTAGAAATCAATAATAAATATGATAAACTGAAAAAAGAAGACAAGGATAAGTTAACTACTTTCTTGAATTCTTTGGATTAATATTGATCAAAATACATCGATAATGAAAAAACCAATCAGTTTAATATTAACGCTTTTTACAAGTTTAACTTTTGCTCAAATGCAATCGTATAAATTCGAAAACGTTATTCAATATCGTATCAAAAGTGATTTCTATTCAGATTTTCTGGATATTTTATCAACCAAAGATTATAAAGCGCATTTAATGATTACGCGAACACCGATGGGAAATTTCGCTTCATTAAAAATAAACGATAATATGTATTCTGTTTACAGCGAAGAAGAAAATCCGAAGGTTTTTAAAATAGATTTCGAAGGCACTAAAGATTTATTAGGAACTTCTTTTTTAGCGACTGATAATCCAAGTTTAACGAATTCCGCAATCGGAAATAGTTATGTTGCGAATAGAACTGGTCAAAAAGAAACGATTCTGAATAAACAATGTGAAGTATATAACATTTTTAGAAAAGATAATGACAACGATAATGGTACAGAAATTTGTATCGATACAAATTCTAACATCAACACCGTTCCGTTTATCAATTCTGAACTAAATTTGAAAGGCTTGATTTATCGAGTTGGACAAAATATTGTGTTAGAAAATGTTGAAACCTTAGAAAAATGGATCAAAAAGAGCACTGAAGAGGAAGAAGAAATTAATGTTTCGCCAAATGATTTTATTTATCAATTTGATGAAAAAACAGAAGTAGAAAAATACAAAAACGAATACAAAAAACAAAAACAATGATAGACTTAACATACACAGAAAAAAAAGATACACGTAGTGGATTCGGAGACGGATTGACAGAGTTAGGAAGAACAAATCCTAACGTTGTTGCATTGTGTGCTGACTTGATTGGTTCATTGAAAATGGATCAATTTATCAAAGAAAATCCAGAGCGTTTTTTCCAAATTGGTATTGCAGAAGCAAACATGATGGGAATTGCTGCAGGTTTGACAATTGGAGGTAAAATTCCTTTCACAGGAACGTTTGCTGAGTTTTCTACAGCTCGTGTGTACGATCAAATTCGTCAATCTATCGCTTACTCTAACAAAAATGTAAAAATCGCTGCATCGCACGCTGGTTTAACATTAGGAGAAGATGGTGCAACTCACCAAACATTAGAAGATATTGGTTTGATGAAAATGTTACCAGGAATGGTGGTTATCAATCCTTGTGATTACAATCAAACTAAAGCGGCTACAATTGCTGCAGCTGAATACGAAGGTCCTGTTTACTTACGTTTCGGACGTCCTGCTGTTCCAGTTTTCACGCCAGCTGACCAAAAATTTGAAATTGGTAAAGGTATCTTAATGAACGAAGGTTCTGATGTAACAATTGTTGCGACAGGTCATTTAGTTTGGGAATCTTTAGTTGCTGCTGCTGAGTTAGAAAAAGAAGGAATTTCTTGTGAGGTAATCAATATTCATACTATCAAACCATTGGATGAAGAAATTATCTTAAACTCTGTAAAGAAAACAGGAAAAATTGTAACAGCTGAAGAACACAATATTTTAGGTGGTTTAGGAGAATCTGTTGCAAGAGTTTTAGCACAAAAATTACCAACAAAACAAGCTTTTGTTGCGGTTAATGATAAATTTGGTGAATCTGGAACACCTTCAGATTTAATGAAAAAATATGGAATCGATTCTACTGCTGTAATCGAGAAAGTAAAATCTTTACTTTAATTCCATTATAATATTAAAAAGGAGCTAAAAATTTAGCTCCTTTTTTTATAGGTTAAATATAAATAGGTTGGTTGAAAAAAGCAAAACTGCTTTAATCCTATAGATATTTTGCAAAATTAGTTTATATTGCTAATTCAAAAAATACTCATTTAATGGTATTTTATTAATCTTTTACTTGTAAGCATATGAAAAAAGCAAATCAAAAATCTATAACTGAATATGCAAGTATTGTAAAAAAATTGTGGAGTGAAAATACAGATAGTAGAACCTTTAACGAAAAAGATGAGAGTTTTCAATCGATTAATGATTATTTACAAACTTTAGGAAGTCTTGCTCTTGGTGAATCTTTCATGTATTTTATCAGTCCTAATTCTGCAACTTTCGAATATGTATCTCCTCAATGCGAGGATATTTTGGGTTATCTACCTAACGAATACACTGCTGAATTATGCGTAGAAATCGTACATCCAGATGATTTGCAACATGTAATTGATATTCAGCAACGAATTTCAAATTTCAGTATGGAAATTGTTCCAGAAGAAAGAATCAATTATAAATTCACCTATGATTTTCGTGTGATAGATAAAAAAGGTGAAATTCATCAAATTCATTTGCAACATTTCTTTTACGAATTAAGTAAGAATTTTTTACCAAATCGAGTTTTTTGCTTAGCGACTGACATCACACAAATAAAGGTTGGAGGGAAACCGACCATGCATATTTACAACATCAAAGATGGATTGAATAATCTTCTTAATTCAAAAACAAATTCATCTTTACAACTTACAAAAAAAGAAACGGAGATTATAGAATTTCTGATCAAAGGTTACACAAGTCAGGATATTGCTGATGCAATTGGCTTAAGTAAACATACTATTGATACACATCGAAGAAATATTTTGAAGAAAAATGATTGTTCTAATACTTCAGAATTATTTAGTCTTTACTTCAAAAAATAGAAAAAAAGCAAGCCGATAAGCCGGGTTCTGTCATCTTAATAAATTAAGACGCTTTGTCATTTATCTAGTATTTTAGTTACCTAAAACATCAATCTGCCTACCCCCCAGCAACGAACGAGTAGCTCTTAACTGCTGGTATACATGGCATTGCTCCGCATAGAGTTTACCTGGTTTCACTACAGCCGAACTGTACATACTTTCTGTTGCACTTGTCCTCGCCTCTCGACGGACGGGCGTTACCCGCTATGCTTACTCTTTGGAGCCCGGACTTTCCTCTTCACATACATGAAGCGACAAAGTGGCTTGCTGAGCGCAAATGTACGGCAAAAGTTACCGAAATAAAAAAGGCTTAAACAAAAATGTTCAAGCCTTTCTATTATAGAAACTTAGAAATTATTCTGATTTTTCTTCTTTCGTTTTTCCTTTTACAGAAATTTTAACGCCATCTTTTGCTTCATTTAAATCAAGGATTAATTCATCTCCTTCACTAATTACAGCATTGATGATTTCTTCTGCCATCGGATCTTCGATGTATTTCTGAATCGCACGTTTCAACGGACGAGCTCCATAATCTTTATCAAATCCTTTGTCTGCGATAAAATTCTTTGCTTCCTCAGTTAATTCAATATGATAATTTAAAGCTGTTAAACGCTCTATTAAACTTGCCAATTCAATATCGATGATTTTCATGATATCTTCTTTTGTCAATGAATTAAAGAAGATAATATCATCAATACGATTCAAAAATTCTGGAGCAAAAGCACGTTTTAAAGCTGTTTCAATTGTTGATTTTGCACGTTCATCAGCAGAATCTTTCTTAGATGAAGTTCCAAATCCAACACCATCTCCAAACTCTTTCAATTGTCTTGTACCAATGTTAGACGTTAAAATGATAATCGTATTACGGAAATCAACTTTACGACCTAAACTATCAGTTACATGACCATCATCCAAAATTTGTAATAAAATATTGAATACATCTGGATGTGCTTTCTCAATCTCATCTAATAAGATTACTGCATATGGTTTACGGCGAACTGCTTCTGTTAATTGTCCACCTTCTTCGTAACCAACGTAACCCGGAGGTGCCCCAACTAAGCGAGAAACGGCAAATTTCTCCATGTATTCTGACATATCGATACGAATTAATGCATCGTTAGAATCAAAGATTTCTTTCGCTAAAACTTTCGCTAATTGTGTTTTACCAACACCTGTAGTCCCTAAGAAAATGAATGAACCAATTGGTTTGTTTGGATCTTTCAATCCTGCACGATTACGTTGAATTGCTTTCACAACTTTCGTTACCGCTTCATCTTGACCAATTACTTTTCCTTTCATTAACTCATTCATTTGAGCTAATTTTTTCAATTCTTTTTCAGCTACACGATGTACAGGAACGCCAGACATCAACGAAACAACTTCCGCTACATTTTCTTCTGTAACCGTTTCACGATTCTCTTTCGATTCTTGCACCCATTTTGCTTGCTCACGTTTCAAATCGCTTTCTATTTGTTTCTCTGAATCACGTAAACGAGCTGCTTCTTCGTATTTTTGAGATTTTACAACTTTCGTTTTCTCTTCGCGAACTTCTTCTAATTTTGCTTCAAGGTCTAAAATTTCTTGTGGAACTTTTATATTCTTGATGTGTACGCGAGAACCTGCTTCATCTAAAGCATCAATCGCTTTATCAGGCAAGAAACGATCAGTAATATAACGTGTTGTCAAATTAACACAAGCTTGCAACGCTTCGTCTGTATAATTTACATTGTGATGCGCTTCGTACTTATCTTTGATGTTATGTAAAATCTGTAATGTTTCTTCTGGAGTTGTTGGTTCAACCATCACATTTTGAAAACGACGAACTAATGCGCCATCTTTTTCAATATATTGACGATATTCGTCCAACGTTGTTGCTCCAATACATTGTAATTCACCGCGAGCCAAAGCAGGTTTGAACATGTTAGAAGCGTCTAAAGAACCTGTAGCTCCTCCTGCTCCAACAATTGTATGTAACTCATCAATGAAAAGAATAATGTCATCATTTTTCTCTAATTCATTCATAATAGCTTTCATACGTTCTTCAAATTGTCCACGATATTTAGTTCCAGCAACTAATGACGCTAAATCTAATGTTACCACACGTTTGTTAAACAAAACGCGCGAAACTTTACGTTGTACAATTCTTAAAGCTAAACCTTCTGCAATTGCAGATTTACCAACACCTGGTTCTCCAATTAACAATGGATTGTTCTTTTTACGACGAGAAAGAATTTGAGAAACACGCTCTATTTCTTTTTCACGTCCAACTACAGGATCTAATTTTCCTTCTTGCGCAATCGCTGTTAAATCTCGTCCAAAATTATCTAAAACTGGCGTTTTACTTTTTGAAGTTGATTTACTTGTAGACGCACGCTCAAAATCGTTATCAGAATCACCTCCATCAAAAGATGGATTTTCTGCACGAGGAGATTGAATTTCCTCATCTTGAAATTGAAATTTGAATTCTTCCTTTACTGTATTGTAATCAATATCCAACTTATTCATCAATTTTGTAATCGGATCGTTTTCATTACGAAGGATACACAATAATAAGTGAATTGTATTTACAGTCGGACTTTTAAACAATTTCGCTTCTAAGAACGTTGTTTTCAACGCTCTTTCAGCTTGTTTTGTCAAACTCAAATTTTTTATATTATTACCAGGAGTTTCTTTTGCTGGGTTTAGGTTTTCTATTTTTTGACGCATTTCATCTAAATCGACATTCAATGCTTCTAAGACAGAAATGGCTTTCCCTTCACCGTCGCGAATAATCCCCAACAGAAGGTGTTCCGTTCCTATTTGGTCGTGGCCTAATCTCAACGCTTCTTCCTTACTGTAAGAAATAACGTCTTTTACTTGTTGTGAGAAATTATCGTTCATTTTACTATTTAAGCTGTCTTTAACAAATATAATTATTCTGATAGACTATAGCATAAATTATGCCTATGTCCGAAATGATTTGATGATTCCTTAAAATAACGAATTATTGTCTATTAATTTCAAAATAGCTGACAATATTTCATATCAATTCTTAAAGAATTCATAATAATTTGAGAGATAGATGTCGTTGCTAAAAAATCGTACAAATCGCCTTTATTCATTTTCAAATCATCGTGAAGTTCTAAAATTTCTTCGGAATTTAACTCATTATTTTGGTTAAAAATTTCATCAATTTCATTTCTTCTTTCAGGACTATACAATGTCGACGAACACCATGTCACAATTTTTTCTTGCGAAACATCTTTTACGCTCAGTTTATTTTCATTCCAAAACAAAAGGTAAGCATTTTTAGTTGTTCTTTCAAAAACAAAAATTGTAAAAGGTGCGATTTCTGACAAATTTTCCGAATTAATAAACTCATTTACAGAATTATATTTCAATAAATCTAACAAGATAATTCCTCTACTTTCTCTGTATTTCTCTTTGAAATGCGTTGGTTTTTCTATTCCTCCATTCAAAATACACGCAACATATTGCTCCGAATAAAAAATCCAAGTCCCATTCGCACGCTCATCTACAGGCGAAAAATAGGTTTTATCAAAACGCTTTTGCTCCACAATCTCTTTAGAAGAAGAACGATTAATTTCCTCATCTCGGTTGTGTGTCAACACAAATTCATCCTCATTTCTGTAAAAACTGATTATACACATCTCATTTTTCAATTTAGTTCAAATGTAAAAATTTATCTTTGCAAAGAATTATGAGTATTCAGAAAACTATAGCGCATTCTTTTGATGAAATGAAATCGATTCTTTTGCAATTTGACGATATGTCTTTTCAAAAGGAATTAGAAATCATTTCTGATGCTTCTGTTGGTCAACATTTTCGACATATTATCGAGTTTTATTCGTGCTTTTTACATGCTCAAAAAAACAATTGCATTTGTTATGATGACAGAGAACGAAATCGTGCTTTAGAAAATTCGGTTGTCGAAAGTTCGAATACATTGAATCATCTAAAATCAGAAATAGAACGTTTAGATTTAGAAAAAACAATTCAGCTAAAACAGAATTACTACGGAGAAAACTTCACAATTAATACCACAAATTATCGTGAATTAATGTATTGTTTTGATCACAGCGTTCATCATTTTGCATTGATTAAAATTGCTATAGAAACTCATTTTCCAACGATTAAAATTCCACAAAATTTTGGAATTGCATCTTCTACAATTGCTTTTCAAAATCAAGAGAAATGAACCCAAAAATAACGAAATGGACACGATACGAATTTTGGCCATTCTGGTTATTTTATGCGCCATTGACGCCTTGGTACATTTATAAAATCTTTCAAGCAGGTGCTCCAGCCTACTTTTGTTCGGCAAATCCTACAATGAAATGGGGCGGATTTATTGATTATTCTAAAATTGATTTGCTCAATCAAATTGATGAAAATTATAAGCCAAAAACTAGTTTTTTTAAAGAATTTACAACACAAGAAATTCCGTTTGATTTTCCTTTTATTGCGAAACCAAATCTGGGTGAACGTGGTATTGGTGTTGAATTAATCAGAAATGAAATTGATTGGAAAAATTATTTAGAACAAAATAATCGCGATTTAATTTTACAAGAATATATTCAATCTAATTTTGAATTTGGTATTTTCTATGTTCGATTACCAAAAGAAAAAAATGGCAAAATACTTTCGATTACAGCTAAAGATTTTTTGACGTTTACAGGTAATGGAAAATCAACATTGAAAGAATTAATCGAACAAAATTTAAGAGCTTTTTACCGAAAAGAGTATTTGTTTAAACGTTTTCAAAACGAACTAAATTCAGTTCTTCAAAAAGATGAAAAATTATTGGTTGAACCAATTGGAAATCATAGTCGAGGTACAACTTTTTTGGATGGATCTTCTCTAAAAACATCTAAATTAGAAGAAACTATAGATCAAATTGCAAAAAAAATTGATGGTTTTTATTATGGACGAATCGATTTGAAAGCAAAAAGCTTAGAGGATTTTCAGAACGGAAATTTTGTCATACTCGAAATTAATGGTGCAAATTCTGAAGCTACTCATATTTACGATCCGAATTTTAATTTGATAAAAGCTTATAAAGAAGTGATTAAGCATTTAAATTACCAACATAAAATTGCTATTCAAAATCATCAATTAGGCGTAAAATGGACCGATTGGAAATTGCTTGCGCAAGAATTATTAAAACGCTATCAAGCTTAATTTGACCAAAATTGGCAGACTTTCTGGAAAGGAATAAAGATTGAAAGATGTTTTCGAAACCAATTTTATGAGTTATCCTTTTCCAAAGAAAACTATTATAATTCCTCTCTTACTACTTATCCCAATGTGGATTATCTTTTTGTTTCAACAAAACGGATACAATTTAGACAGTTGTTACGGCGTTATTCCGAGAACTTTCGTAGGATTGAAAGGTATTCTGTTCTCACCTTTATTTCACTCGGGTTGGAAACACATTATCAGCAATACTTTTCCATTAGCTTTTCTTAGCTTTATCGCACTATTGATGTACGATAGATTGGCTTATTACGTGATATTCTTTGGTTGGATTTTATCAGGAATTATTCTTTGGATCATTGGAAACCCACCTTTTTTAGATGACAATGTAAGCTGTCATATTGGAGCAAGTTCTATCGTTTACTTATTAGCTTCGTTTATATTTTTCAGTGGAATAATCAGAAAAGAACGTGGTTTAATGGCAATTTCGTTAATCATTATTTTATTATACGGCGGAATGATTTGGGGAATGGTTCCTCAAGAAATTTTACCGCAGTTAAAAACAGATACAAGTAGCAATTCTATTTCTTGGGAAGGACATTTGAGTGGATTTATCTCGGGTGCATTTTTCGCTTATCTGTTTAGAAATATTGGTCCACAAAAAGAAGTTCCGAAATGGGATCAAGAAAATTATTATGACCCGCAAGCTGAACGTTTATGGGATATTTACCAAGAACAAGAACGTTTGAAAGCAGAATATTTGGAATCGTTGGAAAATGAAGATGATGAATTTTATTTAGATAAAGAAGTTGATAACTCTGTCAAATAATCATCAATTTTCTTTAATTCTTTTGCTGGATTACCTTTATCGTATGGATTTGAATAATAAGTTGAATCTTTTGTTTGAAATTTCAAAACTACATTTGGAGCACCATCATGCATAAAAGCTTGACTTGGAGATTTGATATTTTCTAATTTTTCTAACAAGATTTGATCCATAAGTTTTGTTAAATTCTCCCATTCTTTCGTAGTATTTTTTATCTTTATTGTATCGTTTTCATTTTTGATTAATACAATAGTAGATTTATCTACAATTAAGTCATAGTGCATTTTTCTTGACGATTCTATTCTTTCTACAGATAGTATATTTTCTTGTTTATTTTGGTTAGAATAATTATTTTTTTGACACGATAGCAAAGTAATAATTCCTAAAAATATTGAAAGATAAAAAGCTATTCTCATAAAATTTTATTAGTTTTATCATTAATTAACAAATATAATTAACAATATTTAATGAAAAAACTTTTATTCACTCTATCAGTTTTATCCTTATTCGGTTATGCTAACGCACAAAATTGGAAGGAAGTACCTAGTTATTTTTTAAAAAGTAAAAATATTACTACTGAATATCAAAATTCAAAAGTATATTCAATGGATATCAATACTTTGAAAAATAAATTAACATTAGCCCCATCGAATACTAGTAATCAATCAGGAGTGGTTGTTGACATGCCTACATCTGATGGTAGTATTCAAAAATACATGATATGGGAAGCTTCAATCTTATCTCCAAAATTACAAGAGAAATATCCTAATATTCGCTCATACGTTGGAAAAAGTTTAGATGATCCATCTGTTTATTTAAGATTTAGTGTAACTCCTTTAGGATTGAGTTCTTCTATATTTAGAAATGAAGGAAAATCAGACTTTATTGAATCTTATGATGTTGAAGGTTCAACATATTACGAAGTTCATAGTTCTAGTAAAGCTGTAAGTAATTTTGTTTGTTCAACAAATGAACTAATTTCAAAACATCAAGCTAATAAAGAAGATTCTTCTAACTTACAGAACAAAGCCAATAATCAAGTTTTTAAAACATATCGATTAGCACTTTCTGTTCCTGGAGAATATTCGGCTTATTTTGGTGGTACAAAAGAAAAAGCTTTGGCAGCTATGACAAATACCATGACACGTGTAAATGGAGTATTTGAAAAAGATATGTCAGTTAATTTCCAATTCATTGATAATATTGATGATTTAATATTTACAGATGCAAGTACTGATCCATATTCAGCTCCTGCACAAGGAATGGCAGATCACCCTACATATGGTTCAGCCCCTTATTATTTATCTACATGGCAAGTTGAATTACAAACTTATTTAACAAATAATCTTGGTGAAGATAAATATGACATTGGACACTTCTTCGGCTCTCAAGGAGGAGGAGGAAATGCAGGGTGTATTGGATGTGTATGTGATACAGCATTTCCTGATGGAAAAGGGAGTGGTATGACTTCTCCTGCAAACAAAATTCCTTCTGGAGATAAATTTGATATCGATTATGTTGCTCATGAAATTGGACATCAAATGGGAGCTAATCATACTTATTCTCACATTTATGAAGGTACAGGAGTTAATGTTGAACCTGGAAGTGGCTCTACGGTAATGGGATATGCAGGTATTACGTCTTATAATGTTCAATCAAATTCTGATGATTATTTCACATACAGAAGTATAGCTCAAGTTCAGAACAACTTAAAAACTAAAAGTTGTGGTGTAGAAAAACCAATTCTAAACACTCCTCCAAACATACAATTAGAAAAAGCTTTATACAGAATCCCTGTGGGAACAGCATTCAAATTAAATGCTACAATTACTGATGCTGAAAATGATGCTGTTTTAACTACGTGGGAACAAAACAATTCTGGAACAAGCGCTACAACAAATGCGAATAGTAGAGTGAAGGAAACAAAAACATCTGGTCCTAACTTTAGATCTTTTTCTCCTGTTAAAGAAACATACAGATATTTCCCTAATTTCACTTCTATTTTAGCAGGTAAATTATTACACACTGGAACAGGAAATGTAGTTTGGGAATCTCTAACTTCTGTTGCAAGAACATATGATTTTACTGTAACTGCGAGAGATTATAACGTACAAGGTCCCCAAACTCAAAACGGAAGTGTAAAAGTAATGGCTACCGCTGGAGTTGGTCCTTTTGTTGTTCTTACTCCAGACGCAACAAATAACAAATTACCAATTAATGCTTCTAATTTTGATGTCACATGGGATGTTGCTAAAACTAACGAAGCTCCTATCGAAACTACAAAAGTTAAAGTTTCAATTTCATGGGATGCAGGAAAAACATTCGAAGAATTAGGAATTGTTGATAATACAGGATCAGCTAATTTCCAAATGCCTAGTAACGCTAAAGATGTTACAGAAGGTTATATTATGATTGAAGCTGTTGATAATGTTTATTTAGCTGTAAAAAAATTCTCTACAGGATTATTAGCTACCAAAGATTTAAACACAACTAAATCTACAATATATCCAAATCCGTCTAATGGGCAATTCACAATTGAACAAAAAGCTTCTGGAAAAGTAAATATTGAGATTGTTGATGTAAATGGAAGAATAGTTTATTCAATTTCTGAAAATGCTTCTGGAAATTTAAAGAAACAAATCGATACGAATTTACCATCAGGAGTTTATATCATAAAAGTTTCATCTAATGAAGGTCAATCAACATCAAAATTGATTATTAAATAATTCTATTTTTAATTAGATATCAAACAAAAACCCCTGAAAATTAATTTTCAGGGGTTTTATTTTTTTTCAAATTCTTCTTAGAAAGGCATTCCAGGAATGTTTGGTAAGTTTTCTTGAGCCGTTTTTTTCGCTCTGTCAATTGCTTCTGTTTTTACTTGTTCCAACGCTTTGTTTAACGTCATTACTAACAAATCTTCAATTTCTTCTTTTTCCATTCCTTCGGCAAGTTCAATATCTTTTACTGTTGCCAATTTAGACATTGTAATTTTTACTTTTCCATCGTTAGAAGTCGTTGTAAAAATTTCTCCATCTAATTCATTTTTCAAATCAGAAAATTTATCTTTAAATGAATTGATTTTTCCCATCATTCCCATGATGTCTCCAAAATTTCCAAACATTTGTCTTTATCTTTAATAATTAGTTATTCGTGTAGTTTTTTCCACAATAAATCTTTCAATTCTGTGATTCCTTTTCCAGAAACAGACGAAATAAATATCGTATCAATATCAGTTGGTAATTGCGCTTTAATCTCAGCTTCCAATTCATCATCTAACATATCTGACTTAGAAATTGCTAAAATTCGTTCTTTATCTAACAATTCAGGATTGAATTTTTTCAATTCATTCAACAGAATTTCATATTCTTTTTTATAATCTTCTGTATCGGCAGGAATTAAAAATAATAAATTAGAGTTACGCTCAATATGACGCAAGAAACGATGTCCAAGACCTTTTCCTTCTGCCGCACCTTCGATAATTCCAGGAATGTCTGCCATAATAAATGACTGATGATTACGGTATTCTACAATTCCCAAGTTAGGTGTTAACGTTGTAAATGCGTAATCTGCAATTTTTGGTTTAGCAGCCGAAACAGCTGATAATAAAGTAGATTTTCCTGCATTTGGAAAACCAACTAAACCAACATCTGCCAAAATTTTCAGCTCCAATGTAACTTGACGCTCGTCACCATCCAAACCTGGTTGGGCATAACGAGGCGTTTGACGCGTTGCAGAACGGAAATGCCAGTTTCCTAAACCTCCTTTTCCTCCTTGCGCAATAATTAATTCTTGCCCATTTTCTGTTACTTCGCCAATAATATTTCCTTCTTCATCTTTGGCAATTGTTCCGATCGGAACTTCCAAAATAATATCTTCACCGTCAGCTCCAGTAGAACGAGATTTACCTCCACGTCCACCGTTTTGCGCACGGAAATGTCTTTTGAATCGAAATTCTAACAAAGTCCAAAGATTTGAGTTTCCTAGAAGCGTGATGTTTCCTCCACGTCCACCATCTCCACCGTCTGGTCCACCTTTGTCAATATATTTTTCGCGATGCAAACTTGCTGAACCAGCACCTCCATGTCCTGCTCTACAATTTATTTTTACGTAGTCAACAAAATTTGATTGCATAATTTTTTTATTTTAATTAGTCTGCAAAAGTACGATTTCTAATTTGTTTATTAAAATCTAATTCATAAGTTTCAAAATATTGTAAAACTGATGAATAGTAGGTAAATTATTTATCGGATATGATTAATTTTGCAGCATGTACAAACAATTCAAAAACATTTTATTTCAATTACAGCCCGAAGATGCACATCATTTCGTTACGCGAAATCTAAAAAATTATGCTGCATTTCCTGGAGTTGGAAAATTATTAGATAAATTTTATCAATACAATCATCCAAGTTTAGAACGAGAAGTTTTTGGAATTAAATTCAAAAATCCAATTGGTTTAGCTGCAGGTTTTGATAAAAATGCTGAATATATTGAAGAATTGAACCACTTCGGATTCGGTTTTATCGAAATTGGAACCGTTACACCAAAACCTCAACCAGGGAATGATGCGCCGCGTATGTTTCGTTTGGTAGAAGATGAAGCGATTATCAACCGAATGGGATTTAATAACAAAGGTGTTGATTTTGCTGTTTCGAAAATTAGAGAATTAAAAAATCGTGAAAACTATATTATTGGTGGAAATATTGGTAAAAATAAATTGACGCCAAACGAAGATGCTGTTGATGATTATATCAAATGTTTCAATGCATTGTTTGATTATGTAGATTATTTTGTAGTTAACGTTAGTTCTCCAAACACGCCTGGATTACGAGATTTGCAAGAAAAAGAACCTTTATTGTACATTCTGAATTATTTGCAACAATACAATAATCAGAACGAAAAACCGAAACCAATTTTACTGAAAATCGCACCAGATTTAACAGATTCGCAATTAGACGATATTATAGATATTGTATTAGAATCTAAAATTGCAGGAGTGATTGCCACAAATACAACTATTTCGAGAGAAGGATTAAAATCTAATCCTGAAATTGTAAAAGAAACTGGTGGAGTTTCGGGAAAACCACTTAAAAATCGTTCAACAGAAGTGATTCGTTATCTTTCTGAAAAATCGAACAAAGCATTTCCTATCATTGGAGTTGGTGGAATTCATACCGCTGAAGATGCTAAAGAAAAACTGGAAGCTGGTGCAAGTTTGTTACAAGTTTATACAGGTTTTATTTATGAAGGCCCTGCTGTTGTAAAAAACATTTGCAAAGGCTTGGTTGAAGGAAAAAAGTAAAGTCATTCTGAACTCGTTTCAGAATCACATGATATAAATTGATGAGAAGCTGAAATAAATTCAACTTGACATAATTGTCATTCCGAGCTTGTCGAGGAATCTCAGATTCTTCATTTCGCAAAAGATACATTCAGAATGACATTATACTAAAAATGCTCCTTTAATTAAAAGGAGCATTTTTAATATAATGTAAAAGTTGTTCTTATAAAACTTCTTTAATTGCTGCGTTCAATTTTTCGGTAATATCTTCAATAGAACCTACTCCATCAATCTCAACCCATTTTCCTTGCGCTTTGTAGTGCTCTGCTACAATTGCAGTTTTCTCGTAATATTCTGTAATACGATCACGGATAATTTTTTCGTCCACATCATCTGCACGACCAGAAGTTTTTCCGCGCTCTAATAAACGTTGAACCAAAATTTCGTCATCCACAACTAATGCTAATGTAATCGAAACTTCGCTTTCGTATTTATCTGCTAAGATTTTATCTAAAGCCTCTGCCTGAGATGTTGTACGTGGATATCCATCAAAAATATATCCTTGCGCATTTGGATTGTTATCTAAATGATCAACCAACATATTTGTTGTTACCTCATCTGGAACTAATTGTCCCTTGTCCATGTAAGATTTCACAAGAGCGCCTAATTCTGTTTCATTTTTAAGGTTGAAACGAAATAAGTCTCCAGTAGAAATTTGAGGAGTTTGGTACTTTTCTTCTAAAAATTTAGCTTGTGTTCCTTTACCACTGCCAGGAGGTCCGAACAATACAATGTTTAGCATTTTGTTTTAATGTTTTATTTGATAAATATCTGGTAAATTTCTTCCTAATCCGTCAAAATCTAATCCATAACCTACTACAAATTTATCAGGAATAGAGATTCCTACTAAATCTACCTTTAAATCTTTTTTGTAAGCATCTGGCTTAAATAATAAAGTTGCTACTTTTAATGATTTTACCTTTTTCTCTTTCAAGATTCGGTGCAACTCTACTAACGTATTACCTGTATCTACAATATCTTCTAAAATAATTACGTGACGTCCTTCAACATTCATCGGAATATCCATCTCAATAGTAATTTTCCCTGTTGATTCTGTTCCTTCGTAAGATTTTAATTTCAAGAATGAAATCTCACATTCTCCTTGATATTGTTTTAAGAAATCGCTGAAGAACATTACAACTCCGTTTAATACACCAACAAAAATCGGTCTTTCGTCTTTGTATTCTTCGT
Source organism: Empedobacter sp. R750 (assembly GCF_030324345.1). Classification (NCBI taxonomy): domain Bacteria; kingdom Pseudomonadati; phylum Bacteroidota; class Flavobacteriia; order Flavobacteriales; family Weeksellaceae; genus Empedobacter; species Empedobacter sp. R750. Next base: position 253,826 of record NZ_JACAGF010000003.1, read on the forward strand.
AAACTTCGTTTGCCATATTTTTGATGGCGTGTTCTATTTCTTCAAAAGCGATGTACGGAATAAATTTTTTACCGTGAATTTCTATTTCTTTCATTGTTTGAGATATTCAAATATATACTTTTTTTGATAAAGTTTAAAACATTTATCTATTTTATTAGATTGTCATTGAGAAAATGCGTGTTTCTGGCTCGTTATCTATCATTCTCTTATCGAATGTCATACACACATTTCTCACATATGGACGTCCTTCTTCTTTTACGATCAAACCATTTTCTACAAATTCAATCAAATTATCGTCAACCATATCCTGCAACATAGTTTTGATACGATCTACATCATCAAATTTCATATTATCATCAGCCCAAGAAGTTTCTAAATTACACATTAAATTTAGAATATGACGACGCATAATCAAATCTTCTTCTGATAAAATATGACCTTTGAAAACGGATAACTCTCCGTTATTAATTGATTTTTCGTACTCTTCTACCGTTTTCTCGTTTTGTGCAAAACTATACCAAGAATCACTAATAGAAGAAACTCCTAAACCAACCATTAATTGTGTTTTCGAAGAAGAATATCCCATAAAATTACGATGTAATGTATGGTTTTTCATCGATTGATACATCGAATCTTGTTCTAAAGCAAAATGATCCATCCCAACTTCGAAATAGTTCATTTCCTCGAACATTTTCTTTCCTTCTTCATATAATGCACGTTTCAATTCTGGCGAAGGCAAATCTTCGTCATGAAAACCACGTTGTCCAACACCTTTTATCCATGGCACGTGCGCATAACTGTAAAACGAAATACGATCTGGATTTAATTCTTTTGTCAAATTAATCGTTTCCATCATTCCTTCCATTGTTTGATGCGGAAGACCAAAAATCAAATCGTGAGAAATCGATGTAAAGCCAATTTCGCGCGCTTCTTCTGTTGCTCTTTTCACATTCTCGAAAGGTTGAACACGATTAATTGCTTCCTGAACTTTCAGATCATAATCTTGTACACCATACGAAATACGTCTAAAACCTAAATCGTATAAAGCCTGTAAATGCTCTTTTGTTGTGTTATTTGGATGACCTTCTAAACTAAATTCGTGTCCTTCGGCAACATCCGCATATTCAAAAATACCATCAATTAATTTCTTCAAATTTTCTGGAGAGAAAAACGTTGGTGTTCCTCCTCCTAAATGAATTTCTTTAATTTTTGGTCGAGATGAAAATAAATCCACATATAATTTCCATTCTTTCAAAACCGTATCAATATACGGAACTTCTACCGAATGCTGTTTCGTAATACGTTTGTTACATGCACAAAACGTACACAACGACTCGCAATAAGGTAAATGAATGTAAATTGATATCCCTTCTTCTGCATTGCTTTCATCGAAAGATCGTTGAAAAGTTTCAATCCAACCTTGTTTAGTAAAATCATCATTGTCCCAAAACGGAACAGTTGGATAACTTGTATAACGAGGTCCTGGAATATTATATTTCTGAATTAAATTATTCATTATCTAAAAAATTAAAAATACTTAATCAACTTGACTAAGTATTATTTAATAAATTTTCTTTAAAAATTATTTTTATAGAATTGCCTGACGAACTCTAACCAATTTCGTTAATAAGTCTTCTAACAAATCTAATTGTAACATGTTTGCACCGTCACTTTTCGCGTTTTTAGGATCTGGATGTGTTTCGATAAAAATACCATCAGCACCTACAGCAATCCCAGCTTTTGCAATTGTTTCGATTAATTCTGGTTTTCCTCCTGTTACACCCGAAGCTTGATTTGGTTGTTGCAAAGAATGCGTAATATCTAAAATAACTGGCGCATAATTCTGCATCACAGGAATTCCACGATAATCTACCACTAAATCTCCGTAACCTAACATAGTTCCACGCTCGATAATTGCAACATTACTATTACCAGAATCTGTCACTTTTTCTACAGGAAATTTCATTGCTTCAGGCGAAAGAAATTGACCTTTTTTCAATGTAACATGTTTCCCTGTTTGTGCAGCTGCAACCACTAAATCGGTTTGACGAACCAAGAAAGCAGGAATTTGTAAGACATCTACATAAGCCGCCGCCATTTCTGCATGAAAAGGTTCGTGGATATCTGTAGTTGTTGGAACATCAAAAGTTTCTCCAACTTTTTGGATAATTTTCAATGCTTTTTCATCTCCAATTCCTGTAAAACTATCAATACGAGAACGATTTGCTTTTTTGAAAGATCCTTTAAAAACATAAGGAATCTCTAATTTATCAGTAATTGTTACTACTTTTTCAGCAATTCTCAAAGCCATATCTTCACTTTCGATGGCGCATGGACCAGCAAGTAAAAAGAAGTTTGGCGAATCTTTGTGTTTTATCTTTGATAAAGTTTCTATCATTGTGCAAATTTACACAAAGTTATCGACTTATTTTTCATAATTTTGCCTATACTTTATCATTCTTATTTATCGTTTTATGGATTTTTTATCTAACATTGGTATAGCTGATATTTTTGGCTATCTTGCTTCAGTCTTTATTGTACTAGCATTCTTTTTTTCGAAGATTACAATTATCCGCATTATCAATGCAATTGGTTGTGTATGTTTTGTAATTTATGCTGCTATGATTGAGGCTTGGCCAGTCCTTATTCCAAATGCGATTTTATTTTTAGTTCAGGCGTATTATATCGTCTTCAAACCTGGAAAATAATCTTAAAAAACCTTAAAATTGAAAATCCTATCTGCTGTACTAAATAATATTGAAACGGATCAAAGATTAGATAAAGTTTGCCATTCTTTGTTAAAGTTTGGGTACGATGTAGAATTGATTGGCGCGACTATAAACGGAAGACCAGAATTGAATAAACCGTACAAAACATTTTTGATGGAACAAAAGAATCAATCAACAATGAAAAAGTATGCAGAATTTAATTACAAATTGTTTTTCACTTTACTTAAAAAAGCTGATAAACAAACTATTTTATTAGCGAATGATTTGGATAGTTTACTTCCTTTTTATTTGGTTAGTAAAATCAAAAAAATTCCTTTAGTTTTTGATAGTCACGAAATTTATTCAGAATTACCATCATTACACAATCGTCCTAAAACAAAAAAAGTTTGGAAAACTTTAGAACGTTCTCTTGTTCCAAAAATCAAGTATTTTTATACAGTAAGTGATGGATATGCCAATTGGTTTCGCAAGGAATATGGTGCTAATCCGGCTGTGATTAGAAATGTTCCCAACCGAACAAAACTTAACGATAAACAAGATTTAATTTTCTTTCGCTTACCCGAAAATCCAACAAACGATAAAATATTATTGTATCAAGGCGCAATTAACATGAGTCGAGGAATTGACAAAATGATTGAAGCGTTTAAACACATTGATAATTGTCAATTTTGGATTGCTGGCGAAGGACCTAAAAAAACTGAATACGAACAATTGGTAAAAGATTTTAACTTGACTAATCGCATTCATTTTTTAGGAAATATTCCCCCAAAAACTTTAAAAACTATAACACCTTTAGCTGATGTAGGAATGAGTATGGAAGAAGATTTAGGATTAAGCTATCGCTACGCTCTACCGAATAAATTATTTGACTTTATTCAAGCTAGAGTACCAATTTTAGCAACAAATTTACCTGAAATCAAAAAAATGGTTGAAGAATATAAAGTTGGAAAAGTGATTGACAACCACAATCCAAAACATTTGGCTGAAAAACTACAAGAAATCTTAAACGAAGGAAAAAGAAGTTACCAAGAAAACCTTGCAAATGCTGCAAATGAACTTTGTTGGGAAAATGAAGAATTAAAATTAAAGGAGATTTTTGAACAAATAAAAAAGTAGATTAAAATTTAATCTACTTTTTATCTTTTTTATAAATATGTGGATTTTCCACTACTCCTTTTTTAAATACTTTTCTAACACCCATTCTTAGTGCATTATCAACTTGTAAAACTTGATCCAAAACCTTTTGCTCTGGACGACCTCTAAACGAAGTCACATGAAAGGAATCTGTTTCTCTTAAAGGTTCTTTAGAAAAATAATAATTTGAAACACATTTTCTAAAACCTTCAAACTTTATTGGAGAAACCGAATGCAAAGAATCATTATGCGTTGCCATTACTGCTAATCGATTGAATTTACTAAAAATTGTAATCTGATCATTTTTCAATCCATTTGGCCAAACTTCCAAATTACCACCATATTCTTCTTTCCAGTCAGGTGTTACATAATACAACAAATTCAACACACGCCACAATTCCCTTTTCGCATCATGAGAATTATCCAAATGTGGCTGCAAAAACTGACGATTTCCCATCATAGATAAACCACCAGCATACAAAGACGAATCTGGAATAGGTTGTTTTATTTCACAAATTTCTGCAATCAAATTTACGATTCTCTCATCTTGAAAAGCATAAATAATTTCCTCTAAAATAGGATGATATTGATTCATTTGAACTGCAATATATTTATCTTCTTTCAAACTTTTTTTCAACACCATTTCTTTTTCTTGCGGAAAAACTTGATTTATCTCCAAAGCTAATTCTTCTGGCAACAAATCATCAACCCAAAAATAACCGATCTTATCTTTGCTACTATTATATTGTTGACTTATTTCTTCCTTTTGATCAATTAATCGTTGTAAAATTATATCTGCATATTGATTTCTGTTCATAATCATAAAGTTAATTAAAAATTTGTTTCAAAATAATTTCTGCATTCAATTTATCATTCAAATCATATTCAAGCGTATCTATATATTCTTTTGATGCTAAAAAAGGGTGATTTTTTAAATAATTAATAGCTTTTATCAGCTCTGATTTATTCGAAACTTGAACACAAAGTCCACTAATTTTCTCATCATCTATCACATTTTCATTTATTATCGAAAAACGACTATTAAATAATGCATTTATCACTTTTAGTTTTGTTCCAGATTCCTGAAAAGACCACGCTATATTGAGATGTGCTTTTTCGAAAAGATTCTTCAAATGATCAAAATCTTTCAATTTAACAAATTGTATATGAGGATGATTTTTAATTTTTGCTTTTACCCAATTTTCTCTAGAACCTGAAGCAATAACGAAAGGATAATCAATTCCTTTAAACACTTCTATCAAGAAATCGACTACTTTACAATTGTCCGAAGCTCTCAAATCTCCATGATATAAAGCAAATTTTCCTTTTTCACTTAGTGATTGAAAAGTTTCATTTCCATGAAAAACAGGCACAAATTTTCCTTTGTTGTATTTTTCTTGGATATAATTTTGTTCAAATTTAGAGAGTGTAAAAACTTCATCAAACTGATGGATAATATTTTCGTATTGAATATATTTTTTTGCCTCAATATAAAACAATGCTTTTTTCACCAGATTCTTCTCGCTTACAGCTAATCCAGAAAAATAATTTTGCTCAATATTATGTAGTCGCAAATATTTAGAACAACCTTCAAGGTTATATTTATTCAAAATAAATGTTGTTTTTAGACTTTCAAAAAAAATAGGTGCTTTCAACGATTTAATTCGTTCATACAATAATTTGCTATCCCTAGATTTTACTGAAATAGGATATTTCTGAAAAATATAATAAGGCTTTTGATGTATTGGATAAAAATAAACTTCTTTAGCATATATTCTTAAAACATCGCTATCTGTTTCGTTAAACCCAAACAAATGTAAATAAATCTCAACCCCAAGTTGATGAAATGCTTTCAATTTATAAAAAACGTCTATAACGCCTCCATAATTGGGAGGAAATGGAACATCCATACTTATAAAATGAAGTTTTTTGCCTTGATACATTAGTTAATTATTTAACAAAAAAAAGAGTCTACAACTAAGTAAACTCTTTCTTTAAAATTATATTGTGTAATTTATCTTATTCTGATATCGCTTCTGCAACTTCAAATAATCTTCCGTCTTCACAACGTACCTTACGCGCAGGATAACGACGAATAATTTCGTAATCGTGTGTAGCCATCAAAACTGCACAATTATTTTCTTTAGAAACCGACAACAACAAATCCATAATATCATTTGATGTTTCTGGATCTAAATTTCCTGTTGGCTCATCGGCTAAAATTAATTCAGGATGATTTAATAAAGCACGAGCAATAGAAACACGTTGTTGTTCACCTCCAGAAAGACGGAACGGCATCATTTTCTTTTTAGACAACATCCCTACCGAATCTAAAACCTCATCAATACGTTTATCAATTGTCGCTTTATCCTTCCAACCTGTTGCTTTCAACACGAACGTCAAATTTTGCTCTACCGTACGATCTGTTAACAATTGGAAATCTTGGAAAACGATTCCTAAATGTCTTCTAAGATCAGGAATTTTACTTGTTTTCAGTGATTTCAAATCCATTCCAACCACAGAACCTTGTCCTGATTGAAGCGGCAAATCACCATAAAGCACTTTCAATAGACTACTTTTTCCACTTCCTGTTTTTCCGATAAGGTAAACAAATTCTCCTTCGTTAAGAGTGAAATTAACGTCAGATAATACTAAATGATTTCTTTGATATATAGATGATTGACTTAACTCAATTACATTTTTAGCTTCCATACTTTCTACAGTCTTTAAAACAAATGTAAAAAAAAAGCTTGAAAGAACGACCTTCAAGCTTATTTTTTATGAATTGTAGCGATTATCTTTTAGCTCTTACTTCACTAACAGTTAATGCTTTTCTTCCTTTCTTTCTACGAGCAGCTAATACTTTGCGCCCGTTTTTAGAAGCCATACGCTCACGGAATCCGTGTTTGTTTCTTTTTTTTCTGTTACTTGGTTGAAATGTTCTCTTACTCATCTTTACTAAGTTTCTAATCCATTACTCGAATGGGTTGCAAATATACAGTTATTATTATTAATTCAAAAATCAAATTGATAGAAAATTACAAAAAAGCTGAATTAATAGTAAACCGCGTTCCGTTCTACACTTTGTAATTTTCGAAGTGCAAATATAAAAACATTTTTTTGTTAAGCAAGAGAAAATTAAAACAATAACAATTAAAACTTATCAACAATATCATTTGCGAAGATCAAACGAAGCTATTTTTAGAAGGATTAGAAAAGTTTCCTTAAAACTTTCATAAAACATCAAATATCTTGTTTTTATCAGTCTTTTTTTAGCTTAAAATTCGTATATTAGCCACCTTATATAACAAAACAATATGACTGAAGGAGAAAGACTAATCCCAATTAACATTGAGGATGAAATGAAATCCGCTTACATCGATTATTCGATGTCGGTAATCGTATCTCGTGCGCTTCCGGATGTGCGTGATGGTTTAAAACCTGTACACCGTAGAGTATTATTCGGAATGTATGAATTAGGTGTTTTTTCTAATCGTTCTTACAAAAAGTCGGCACGTATTGTAGGGGAAGTTTTAGGTAAATTCCACCCACATGGCGACATTTCTGTTTACGACACAATGGTACGTATGGCGCAACCTTGGTCTTTGCGTTACTTATTGGTAGACGGACAAGGTAACTACGGTTCTGTAGATGGTGATCCACCTGCTGCAATGCGTTATACTGAAGCAAGACTTCAAAAAATTTCAGACGAATTATTAGCTGATTTAGATAAAGAGACAGTTGACTTTCAACTAAACTTTGACGATACTATCCAAGAACCTACTGTATTACCTACTCGTGTTCCAAACTTATTGGTAAATGGTGCATCTGGTATTGCGGTTGGTATGGCAACAAATATGGCGCCACATAACTTAACAGAAGTTATTGACGGAACAATTGCTTACATCGACAATCGTGAGATTACAATTGACGAATTAACACAATACATCAAAGCACCAGACTTCCCAACAGGAGGTACAATTTATGGTTACGATGGTGTAAAACAAGCTTTCGAAACTGGACGTGGACGTGTTGTTTTACGTGCAAAAACTAATTTCGAAGAAGTACATGGTCGCGATTGTATTATTGCTACAGAAATTCCTTACCAAGTTAACAAAGCAGATATGATTGCAAAAACTGCTGAGTTGGTAAAAGATGGTAAATTAGATGGTATTTCTGAGATTCGTGACGAATCTGACCGTAAAGGTATGCGTATCGTTTATGTCCTTAAAATGGATGCGGTTCCTAACGTTGTTTTAAATAAACTATATAAATTCACTCAATTACAATCATCTTTCAGTGTAAATAATATTGCCTTGGTAAAAGGTAGACCAGAGCAATTGAACTTGAAAGACATGATTTATCATTTCGTAGAACACCGTCACGAAGTGATTGTTCGTCGTACTGAATATGAATTGAGAAAGGCACAAGAAAGAGCTCATATCTTAGAAGGTTACATGAAAGTAATCGGAACACAAGATGATCTTGATCGTGCAATTAAAATCATTCGCGAATCTGCAACACCAGACGAAGCGCGTACAGGATTAATGGAAGCTTTCGAGTTATCAGAAATTCAAGCACGTGCAATCTTAGATTTACGTTTACGTACATTAACTGGTCTTGAGATTGATAAAATTCGTGAAGAGTACGAAGAAATCATGAAAATGATTAATCATTTGAAAGATATTTTAGCAAACGAAGATTTACGTATGCAAATTATCAAAGAAGAGTTATTAGAAGTTCGTAAAAAATATGGTGACGAACGTCGTACAGATATCGATTATGCAGGTGGAGACTTAAATATTGAAGATTTAATTCCTGATGAGCAAGTTGTTTTAACAATTTCTCACATGGGTTACATCAAACGTACACCACTTTCTGAATACCGCAAACAATCTCGTGGAGGAGTTGGTAATAGAGCCGCTACAACACGTGACGAAGACTTCTTAGAATATATGGTTTCGGCATCTAACCACCAATACATGTTATTCTTTACAGAAAAAGGAAAATGTTATTGGATGCGTGTGTACGAAATTCCAGAAGGTTCTAAAACATCAAAAGGTCGTGCAATTCAGAATTTGATCAACATCGAACCAGATGATAAAGTAAAAGCATATATCCTTACACACGATTTAATGAACGAAGAATACGTAAATAATAATTACGTAATCATGGTAACTAAAAATGGTATCATCAAGAAAACATCTTTAGAAGCTTATTCTCGTCCACGTGTAAATGGTATTAACGCAATTACAGTTCGTGAAGGTGATACATTATTAGAAGCATTATTAACAGATGGTAAATCTCAAATCATGATCGCTTCTAAATATGGTAAAGCTATCCGTTTCGAAGACGAAAAAGTTCGTCCAATGGGTCGTACTGCTTCTGGAGTTCGTGGTATCAATTTAGGGGATCAACCAGATAATGAGGTTATCGGGATGATTGTTGTGACTGATGTAGAAAAAGAAACTGTATTAGTTGTTTCTGAACAAGGTTACGGAAAACGTTCTTCTATCGAAGATTATCGTGAAACGAATCGTGGCGGTAAAGGTGTAACAACTCTTAATATTACCGATAAAACAGGAAAATTAATCGCGATTGAAGCTGTTACAGACGAAGATGATTTAATGATTATTAATAAATCTGGAGTTGCAATTAGAACTGGTTTAGATGAAATTCGTGTAATGGGTCGTGCAACGCAAGGTGTTCGATTGATTAACTTGAAAAAGAACGATGAAATTGCAGCAATTGCAAAAGTACAAGTTGAAGAAGAATTGGAAGACGAGGTAGAACTTGATGAAGAAGGAAATCCAATTGTTGTAGAAAACACAAACGAAAACAACGAAACTCAAGCAGAAGAAATGCCTGCTGAGGATCCAAATAATGAATAATCAATGAAAAAATTATTATTTAGTTTAGGATTAGTTTTAGCAATGTCAACATCATTCGCTCAAACTAACACAGAAGAATTAACGACAGAACCTACAGTTTTAGCTGAAAAATATAATAAATCAGCAAAAGAAAACTTAGCTAAAGGCGATGTTACAAAAGCAAGTCAAGATTTAGCAAAATTATCTAAATACGAAAACGGTAAAGTTTGGCAAGTCAAAAATAAAGACTCTAAAAAAGACGAATTTTACTATTCTCAAGCTGATTTAGATAAAGCTACAACTGGTGGTAATTACGCAAAAGCAAAAGAAGTTGCTTTACAACCAAAATATGGTTTCTTGTTGCAATCTGAGGTTTCTAATTTAGCAAACAAAGAATTAGACGCCGCAAACAAAGCAATGGACGCTAAACAATACACAGAAGCTGGAACAAAATTCTTAAATGTTTATAACCTAGTTGAAGCTTTAGGTACAAAAGAAGATATCTATAAATATCAAGCAGCAATCTGTTTTTACAACGCAGCTGATTATGATAAATCGTTAACGATTTTGAAAGAATTAGCAGCAAAAGGATTCACTGGTAAATCAGCTAATCAAACAAAAGATTACAACCGTGATATGTATGTTTTGGCACTTAATGGATTGTACAATGCAAAAAAATACGATGCTATCGTAGAAGAAGCAACTACAAAATATCCAAAAGATGCTGACATCAACAACATCGCAACTGGAATTTACCAAGTTTCTGGAAACGCTGATAAAATGACAAAACGTATCGAAGAAGCGATTAAAATCAATCCAAACGATGCGCAAAATTATTATAACTTAGGTGTTTTATATTTAGATGACGCTTCTAAAGCAGCAGAATCTAAAAACTTGTTTAAAAAAGCGATTGAATTAAATCCTAAACATTTCGAGTCTTATAACAATTTAGTTTTAGCTATTTTGCAACCAGATAAAGAAATTGTTGAAACAATGAACAACAATTTAGGAACATCTAAAAAAGAGAAAGAAGTTTATAACGCAAACGAAGCAAAACGTAAAGCTTTGTTTACAGAAGCAGCTCCTTATCTTGAAAAGATGTACGAAATTCAACCAGAAAATCGTCAAGTTATTCGTAACTTAATTCAAGCTTACAAAACGTTAGGAAACGATCAAAAAGAAAATTTCTATCGTGATGCTGAGAAAAAATTAGTAAAATAATTATTTCAATATAACACAAAAAAAGGACTTCAATTGAAGTCCTTTTTTTTATGCTTTGTCAAGCTTAATTTATTTCAGCTTCTCATCAACTTAATAATATGTGATTCTGAAACGAGTTCAGAATCACAACGAACTTAGAACTTAGAACTTAGAACTTAGAACTTAGAACTTAGAACTTAGAACAAATCTACAAATCCCAATTTCTTAAATCTGGTAAAAAATGATGAGCTGTCAAATCATAACGAACTGGCACAACCGAAACATAACCTTCTTCTAAAGCACGTTCGTCTGTATCTTCACCTTTATCAAGATTTTTAAACTCTCCACTCATCCAATAATATGTTCTTCCACGAGGATCTTCACGTTTATCAAATTTTTCTTCCCATTTAGCATCAGCTTGACGACAAACTTTTATTCCTTTTATTTCATGTTCTTTCAACTTCGGAATGTTCACGTTCAACACCACACCTTTTGGTAATTTATGTTTTAAAACTTGATCAATAATTGTTTTAATAAATTCTTCTCCAGCTTTAAAATCTGCATTATAAGCAAAATCACACAACGAAAAACCAATCGCAGGAATTCCTTCAATTCCAGCTTCTACAGCAGCAGACATTGTTCCCGAATAAATCACATTCACCGACGAATTTGATCCGTGATTAATTCCCGAAATACACAAATCTGGTTTACGAGGCAAAATTTGCGAAACAGCCAATTTCACACAATCCACTGGCGTTCCAGAACACGCATACTCTTTTACATCTTCATCAACTTCTATTTCATCGCAAAACAATGTCGAATTTATTGTCACCGCATGCCCCATTCCACTTTGCGGACTATCTGGCGCAACAACATAAACTTCTCCAAATCCTTTTGCAATCTCTATCAACGCTCTTATTCCAGGCGCAGTTACTCCATCATCATTTGTAACTAAAATTAGCGGTCTTTCCATATTTTATTCTTACTTTTATTCATCATTTTTACAAATGTAAAAAACTTCCTTCTAATTTCTTTTTTGTTTTATATTTGAAGGAGTCTTAAATTATTAATTTATATAATACCAACGCAATATGTTAATTAAAAAAACGTATGTATTACTATCGTTTTTATCAATGAGTTTGCTTGCTTTTTGCTTTTGCAAACCCATGTTAGACACAGATGAAGAAAGAGAAAAGTTAATCGTAAAAAATACACGAAACACCCTAACTTACCTACATTACAAACCTGCTACTGTAGATGATAAATTTTCGGAAAATGTTTTCAATAAATATTTAGAATACATTGATCCAAGCAAACGTTTTTTATTGCAATCTGATTATGATCTATTCAAAAAAGATTATCACAATTTAGATGATTATTACAAATCAGAAAACTTAGGTTTTTACAATTCAACTGTTGATACAATCTACAAACGTATTGCTGAAGCTGAAAAATATTCGATGGATGCCTTGTCAAAACCTTTTGATTTTAATCAAAAAGAGAATTTCAACATCGATTATAAAACCTCAAAATTCGCGAAAGATAAAAACGAAGCGAAAGATTTGTGGCGCAAATATTTGAAATATAACGTGATGTTAGAAATCATTTCAATGCAAGACGAATTAAAAGGTCAAAAGAAAGATACTTTAGACAACTCTTCTTCTATAAAACCTGTAAAAGATCCTTTGGCAGATGAGAAAAAGAAAATCACAAAAGATACTCCTTTTGCAGAAGTAGAAAAAATGGCGCGTGAAGAAGTTAAAGACTTGATTTCTGACTATTTTCGTCGTATAAAACAGACAAAACGCGAGAACTATTTTTCTATTTACATGAACTCGTTCACAGAACAATACGATCCGCACACAACATACTTCTCTCCAACAAGTAAAGAGGATTTCGAGTTCGAAATGTCTGGACAAATGGAAGGAATTGGAGCCAAAATACAAGACAAAAGAGGTTACGCTACAATTGCTGAATTAATTGTTGGCGGACCAGCTTGGAAGAGCAATAAATTAGAAGTTGGCGACAAGATCATTAAAGTTGCACAAGGGAAAAATGGTGAAGCTAAAAACATCGTTGGGATGATTTTGAGCGATGCTATTCGCCTAATTAAAGGGAAGAAAGGAACAGAAGTTGTCTTGACTATTCAGAAAAAAGACGGTTCTCAACAAACAATCTCTTTGATTCGTGAAGTAATTGAATCGGAGGAAGTGTTTGCTCGCTCATCTATTATTACGGACGAGAAAGGAGATAAATACGGAATCATCTATTTACCTGAGTTCTATACGCCGATGGGTAAAGAAGGCGGACGTTACCCTTCGGATGATATCAAGAAAGAAATTGAAATCTTGAAAAAAGAAAACATCAAAGGTCTTGTTTTCGATGTTAGAAATAATGGTGGAGGTTCTCTTGAAGAGGTAGTTAAAATCTCTGGATTGTTTATCAATCAAGGACCAATTGTTCAGGTGAGACGTTCGGACGGAATGCTTAAAATTCACGAAGACAAAGATAATTCTATCGCATACGACGGGCCTTTAGTAGTAATGGTTAACGAGCTTTCTGCATCTGCGTCAGAGATTTTTGCTGCAGCAATGCAAGACTATGGTCGCGCTGTTATCGTGGGTTCACCGCAAACCTTTGGTAAAGGTACTGTACAAACAATCTTGCCTTTAGATCGTCAGTCGGGAAGTGATGAGTTAGGAGCTATTAAGTTAACAATACAAAAATTCTACCGAGTAAACGGAGGGTCTACACAATTGAAAGGAGTTCAGTCGGACATTGCATTAGTTGATCAATTCACTTACGAAGATATCAGCGAAGCTTCTCGTCCAGAAGCCTTGAACTGGGATCAAATCAAACCATTGGTTATTGCAAAATGGCCTTCTGCTTTCGATTTAGCGAAGATTAAAACGAATAGTAAAACTCGTTTGGCAAACAATGCTCACTTAGCATTAATGAACGAAAGTTTCAAGTTCATTAAATCAATGGAAGATGTAAAAGAGATTCCTTTGAACTTAGAAGATTACAAAACGTACCGTAAAACACGCGAAGATAAAATCAAGAAATTCGAAGCTTTAGACAAGTATAAAAACAATTTCAAATTTACAATGAATCAAAACGATTTGGCAACTACAAAAACAGATACTGTGCTGAAAGCTAAACGTAACAATTGGTTCAAAGGAATGCAAAAAGACTTTTATTTAAACGAAGCTGTTAACGTTTTAAGAGACATTAAATAATGGAACAAGAAAACGGTTCATTTTCTCATATCGTATTCAATAAATTAAGAAAGAACACCCTTGGTGTTCTTTCTTTTAGTGTAATAGTATTAGCTGCAATCATTTCTATTTTTGCTTATGTCTTTGCGTCCGACAAAACGGAAAATGCTAACAGACAAGACCTAACCATTGCATATTCACCTATAGGTTATCAGCAAAAAACAATCGAAATCCCCTTACCTAATTATTCAGGAAAGACTAACTTTTCTGATTTTATATTCGGCAAAGAGATCGATACCGAACAAATAAGTATCACATCTTACAAAAGAGATGGACAAAGCATTACTTATGTTCCGTATATAGGGAACGGACTAAGTGGTGAAGCAGTAAAGATAGATTTGTCAACTTGGACAAAGTATAACATCAAAACGCAAGCTATAGAGAAAGATTTTATCTACACAAAAACCTATTTACTTGGAACAGATTCTTACGGAAGAGACTTTTATTCGAGGTTAATCATCGGGACAAGAATTTCTTTTCTTATCGGGTTTATCGCTGTTTTCATTTCATTAGTTGTCGGAATTTCCTTGGGTGCTCTTGCAGGTTATTACAAGGGACGAACAGATAACATAATAATGTGGTTGATAAACGTTGTGTGGTCTATCCCAACATTACTATTGGTTATTGCGATTACCTTAGCTATTGGAAAAGGATTTTGGCAGATATTTATCGCAGTTGGACTAACGATGTGGGTAGAAGTTGCACGTGTAGTTCGTGGACAATTCCTATCCTACAGAGAAAAAGAATTTGTAGAAGCAGCAAAAGCTTTAGGATTTTCGGACACAAGAATTATCTTCAACCAAATATTACCTAATGTCATTGCTCCTATTATCGTTATATCTGCTGCCAATTTTGCTTCGGCAATTTTAGTAGAAAGCGGTCTTAGTTTTCTTGGAATTGGTGCACAACCTCCTACTCCGTCTTGGGGAAACATCATCAAAGAACATTATAATCATATTATTTTAGGGAAACAACATTTGGCTATCCTACCGGGATTAGCGATTATGTTATTGGTTCTTGGGTTTAATATCTTTGGAAATGTATTGCGAGATATTATGGACATTAAGCAGTAAGAAATATAGATTTCAATAACTTAGAAAGCTGTTAAATATAATTATTTAGCAGCTTTTTTATTCAGTCAAACAATATTAACTAAGGTTAACTTGTTATATTAAAACTGATTAATCATTAGTTATGCTAAAAAAATATTTCATTTTCTTATTATTTCTACCTATATCTACAACTCTTTTTTCTCAAGAATATATATTCAAAAACACATGCTATATAGGTGGAGAAGTACACACTCAATCTTTTGACACGATAAAATCTAAAGAAAAACTAGATTTAGTATTCTATAATAAACATTTTAATTATTATACTCCTACCTTTTTTCCTAACCAATTAGTCAGTAAGAAAAAACAAACAAAACCTCTTGTATCAAAAACTAAAGAAGGATATATTGTTGAATATTTCAATGAAAAGAATCAATTAATAAAGTATTCTTATTATATGCAACCAGGTAATTTTGATGTACATATTGTTTATTCTAATAAAGATTATCCTGTATTTTTAATTGAATCATTTTTAAATCTTGGTCATATTGATAATTTAATTAATTCATCATCTTATAACTTAAAATATAATACAAAAGGAGAAATAATTTATATAGAAATGATTGATTATAATAAATATATATGTGAGTTAGAAAAAATCAATTAATCTATTTTATATAACCTCCCTACCTTTTATATAAAACCTAAGGAGGTTTTAAACAAAACGTCAAGTGATTTTAATGAAAACCACTTGACGTTTTTTATTTACTTCAATTAGAAGTTAGAAAAATTATCTCAACTATTTCTTTTTTTCATACTTTAAAGTAGCTAAAGTATCTCGTAAATCGAGACCAGGTCTAAAAAGTATTTTAGCACTTTTTATAGAAGCAGAATTTACTTTGTTCGCAGTATCCACTCCTTCGCTACTTATACTTATTTGAAAAGAACCAAAATCTCCTAAGCGAACAATCTTTCCATCTGACAAATGTTTCGATAACATTTTAGCCAAATCAATCAATGTTGCATACACATCACTCTCACTAATAGATGAGGTTTGTGCAATTTCTTTACTCAAATTTCGAAGTGATACTTCTCCATCTGCAATAGAATTTGCGTAGAACTTTTTAGGCCCCGTAGGATCTCCTGGGTAAGCCTTCTGAATAACGTTGTATTTTACAGCCATAGATAATAAGTTTTTTAGTTAAATTGTTAATTAACTCTAATTTAATACTTTATATTTAATTATCAAAATAAAACTATTGATTATCAATAAAATACATTACATCATAAAAATAAAAAAGGCTTCCTTATGTAAGAAAGCCTTGCTATTATCTTGAAACTTTAGTCGAAAGTTTTGCTGTTGTTTTTGGCACAATTGGTTGTTTATGCAACCTCATCGAATCTTTATTTGGTGCTTTTAGCGGATAAGTTCCTGTAAGTCCAGCTAATTTGAATGCACTATATATATTCTTATTCTGCTTGTTTCCTAATGCAATTACTGTAAATTGATTGTTAACATCGTGTACAAAAACGGTGTTATTCCCATGCCACCATCCATTGTGATACAATAATTTTTTACCATTGTCATATTCTAACAAGCGCATTCCAAGCCCATAATTCTTGAAACCTTTCTGCTCATAACTATATCCTTGGAAAGCTTCTTTCTTAATATTCTTCGGTAAGAAATCGTCTGAATACATGGCAACATCTAACTTGTACAAATCTCTTGGTGTTGAGTAGATATTTTTGTCTCCATACGTGCGGTCAAAATCATCCCAAGCCCACTCATAACCATTGTATTTGTAGGAACGTGCTACTGTATCTTTATCGCGATCATAGTCAAAAACAAAGGTATGATTCATCTCAAGAGGATCAAAAACCATGTATTTCATCGCTTTCGGATAAGGCATTTTCATAATCTTTTCGATTACTAAAGCAAGGAAAGCGAAGTTGGTATTCGAGTAATAAAACCCTTTGTCTGCGGGACGAATTTGTTTAACATCAAATTCTCTAAAGATATCTAACACATCTTGATTAGAAATTGGTTTCTCTCGATCCATCATTACCTTCTTGTTATTCCATAAAACGTTGGCATAATTTGGCAAACCACTGCGGTGATTTAGCAAATTACGAACCGTGATATCATCGTAAGGAAAACCTTCTAATATTGTATTTACTTTTTGATCTAATTTGATTTTACCTTTTTCTACAAGCTTAAGTATCGCCATAGATGTAAAAACTTTCGAGATAGATGCGATGTGAATAGGCGTTTCGGCAGTGATTGGACGCTTATGTCTTTCGTCTGCCATGCCTTGATATTCCTCTAAAAGTACTTGCCCATTTTTCACAACTAACAAACCTCCGCTCACTTTTCCGTCAACCCAAAAGTCTTTGTAAAAGGTGTTTAGTTTATTTCTGTAGTCATTAAGTTCTGCTTGAGTGTACTTCATTGGCTTGAAATCTGCTTTCCAATCCAACGAATCATAGCGCAAAGCGTGAGGATCCTTCTTTCTAACTTCTTCTTTTTGTTCGTTTTTCTTGCTACAGCTTCCCATAAATAGCATTGCAGAAGCAAGAACAACCGCTACATATTTCATGTGTTTTTTCTTAATCTTATTGTTTGTTTCTACTAAAGTATATATTTATTTGTGGAATAGTTACCCGTTTATAAACATTAAGTTTTTTTTATGATTTGTGAGAAAGTTGAGACTTAAATTCGCCTAAGATGACACTTGTTGCAACGGCAACGTTGAGACTTTCGGTAGAACCATTTTTCCCAAAGAACGGAATGCTTAGTTTATGTGTCGTTAACTTCTCGATTTCTGGAGAAATTCCATTCGCTTCGTTCCCCATAACCAAGATACCTTCTTGTGGAAGTATTTGTTCATAAATAGATTCTCCTTCCATAAAAGTTCCGAAAATGTTTCCTTTATAGTCAGATAAGTATTTCTCCAAATCGATATAATGAACTTTGACTCTTGTAAAAGATCCCATTGTCGACATCACAACTTTTGGGTTGTACATATCCACAGATTCTTTGGTACACAAGATATCTTCTACACCAAACCAATCTGCCAAGCGGATAATTGTTCCTAAATTACCTGGATCGCGAATATCATCCAAGGCAATACTCAAACCATTTAACTTGATATTTTCATCATAATTAGGTAACTCACAAAGTGCTAAACCTACATTCGGAGTAGTTAAAAAACTGATTTTTTTCAAATCTTTTTCTTCAATAAAAGTCTTTTTGATGTGTGTAGCTTCTGGCCAAAAGTCTTCAATTATAAATAATTCTTTAATATTTATAGAACTTTTTATAACTTCCCCGATATTTTTAACACCTTCTACGACAAACAAATTATATTTTTGTCTATATTTTTTAGAACCCAGAGAAGTTATTATCTTAATAACGTTATTTGATAACATATTTATGCAAAAAAAAATTACAACAAATATAACACTTATCTCTTGTTTAGGTTTACTTTTTTATAGCTGTAGTACAACTAAAAAAGTTCCTGAAGGAGAATATTTGTTTGTAAAAAACAAATTTATCTACGATAAAGAAGATCCCGATATTAAGAAGAAAAAAACTATAATCAACAAAGATTTAAGTGATTATGTGAAACAAAAGCCAGCTGGTAAGTTCCTTGGTTTTTTCCCTCTTTGGCAATGGGTTTACAATTGGTCTCCTGCGAAATTTGATGAAACTTTTCAGGAATATTATAGACAAGATGCTTCGGTTCGTAACCAAAAATTATTGGACAGTTTACTAACGAAGAATAATCTGAGCGAATATGTTGGGCAAAGTTTATGGAAAGAACGTCTTTATTATAATCAAGGTGAAGCGCCAGTTTTGTTAGATGAACAACAATCAGAATTTTCAGCAAAGAACTTAAATAGATTATTTCATGATAAAGGTTATTTCGATTCGAAAGTAGCAGTTTCCTATGATAAAGATTCTGTTGCAAAAAAAGCAGAAACAATTTATGATATTAAGTTAGGTGAACCTTCTTATATCGAAACATATGATCAAAAAATAGCTGATCAAAAAATAGAAGAATACTTGAATTCTCCTCTTGGAAAACAAACTGTTTTGCATGCTGGAGATCAATATAATTTTGACAAATTTGAGGAAGAACGCGATCGTATTATCGATTTGTTAAAGAATAGAGGTTACTATGATTTCAATGATTCGGGCGAAGATTTATATTTTGAAGCGGATACATTAAAAAGTAACAAACGCCTTGATGTAACGATGTTTATTGATAAATATATTCAAGATTCTTTGAAAACGGATAGCATTACACCTTTTACACAATATCGTTTTGGGAAGATAAATATTTATGCAGATTCTCGCAGTTTTGTTGATGATGAAAGTAAATTAATCAAAGAAGAATATAAAGATTATAACGTTTTATATACAAAAGAGCCAGAATATCGACCAAGATATTTTACAGATGCATTTGTAATTCGTCCTGGTCAACTGTATCGTCAACGACAAGAAATTCAGACAAAACGTAATATTTTCAAGAAAGAGAACATTAACTTACATGGATTCCGAATTAATAAACAAGATTCTATCCTAAATATAGATGTTTTCTTTACGCCAAAAAAGAAATATGACTTGAATCTCTTTGTCGAAAGTTATGCTTCTCGCTATATGAATTTTGCGATTTCTCCCGGGATGACTTTAACTTCGAGAAATTTATTTGGAGGAGGAGAAAATTTAGAAACAACTTTAAAAGGAACTTTAGGTTCTGTCAACAAAGATTTCTCAATGAATAAAGCATTCTTAAATGCTTATGAAATCGCAATCGAAACAAAGTTGAAGTTTCCTTATTTATTGACACCAATTAATCTTGATAATATTTTACCAAAACGTTTTACTGCCGAATCTGCTATTCGAATGAATGCAAGTACGCAGAAAAATGTAGGTTTAGACAAAACAACTTATGGTTTTGGTTTTGATATGGATATTTCGAGTTCGGAGTTTCAACACAAAGTCTCTTTATTTAATACGGAATTTATTAGTAATCGAAAAAAAGATCGCTATTATGAAGTATTTACAAAAGATAATAATACAAAAAACGAAGTAAAAAATTTATATTACGCATACAATCCTAATGCACCAATTTATGTAACGGACGATGAATTAACAGACGCAATCGAAGCTGACAAAGGATTCCAAAGTTCATTAACAGGAGAAGATGCAAAGTTGTATGTTGATTTTGAGAATATGTTATATAGAAAAGCTAATATTTCTCAAAATGTGTTAATCAACTCTTTTATCTATCAATTTACATTTAATCAAGAAAATTCATTTCGACCAAAAAGTAATCCTTGGTTTATTCAAGCAAGAATTGAATTAGCCGGAAATGTATTAAGAGGTTTAGACAAGGCTTTTGGTTTTAATAAAGCAGAACCAGATCGAGATGGAAATCAAGCAGGTTTGATCTTTGGAATTCCTTATTCACAATTCGTAAAATTTGATGTGGATGTTAGACGAAAATTCAAATTAAATTCAAATTCTAGCGTAGCAGGACGTTTCTTATTCGGAATCATTCAACCATATGGAAACTCAGATGTTGCACCCTTTGTAAGAAGTTATTCGGCTGGAGGAGCAAATGATGTTCGTGGTTGGGCACCTTTAACATTGGGGCCTGGAAGTAAACCACGTATCGATTCTAAAAATCAAAGTTTAGAATTTGAAAGCATGAAATTATTATTCAATGCTGAATATCGCTTCAATCTTTTTGGAAGTTTGGAAGGTGCTTATTTTCTTGATGCTGGTAATATTTGGGGTGTTAATAAAAATCGACCAGAAACATTATTTAAGTTCAAAGATTTTTACAAAGAATTCGGAATTGGTTCTGGATTAGGTTTCCGTTATCACATTGGTACGTTTGCAATTGTAAGATTTGATTTGGGTTACAAAATTTATGACCCTTCTTATGAATTAGGTGATCGCTGGCAATTTGACAATTTTAATTTGCTTAAACCAAGAATCCACTTCGGAATTAATTATCCTTTCTAAAAAAACATCTATATTTGTTTCACAAAATACTAACATAATGAGCAGAAAATTTCCTGCCGGTGTTGCTACCGGTTCATTAGTTCAAGACATTATCAATGATGCAAAAGCAAATCAATACGCTTTACCAGCGTGTAATGTCATCGGTTCAGATACTATTAACGCTGCAATGGAAGCTGCAGTTGAAGTAAACTCTCCAGTTATTATTCAATTTTCTAACGGAGGTGCTGCTTTTAATGCCGGAAAAGGATTAAAAGGAGAAAATCAACTTTCTGCTATCAAAGGTGCTATTGCGGGAGCAAAACATATTCACACTTTAGCTGAGTCTTACGGCGCTACTGTAATTTTACATACAGACCATTGTGCAAAAAAATTATTGTCTTGGATTGATGGAATTATGGACGCTAACGAAGAACATTTTAATAAATTCGGAAAGACTTTATTTAGTTCTCACATGTTAGATTTGTCTGAAGAGCCTTTAGAAGAAAACGTAGAAACGTGCAAAAGATACTTAGAAAGAATGTCTAAAGTTGGAATGACTTTGGAGATGGAATTAGGTATCACAGGTGGTGAAGAAGATGGTGTTGACAATTCTAATGTTGACAATTCATTATTATACACTCAACCAGAAGAAGTTGCTTACGTTTACGAAAACTTAAAATCTATTTCTGATAATTTCTGGATTGCAGCAGCATTTGGTAATGTACACGGTGTTTACAAACCAGGAAATGTTGTCTTGACTCCTAAAATTTTAGATAACTCGCAAAAATACATCAACGAAAAGTATGGTGTAGACAACGCTGTTAACTTCGTATTCCACGGAGGTTCTGGTTCTACTTTAGAAGAAATTAGAGAAGCAATTAGCTACGGAGTTATCAAAATGAATATTGATACAGATTTACAATATGCATTTATGGAAGGAATTCGTAAATATTTTGACGAAAACGCAGCTTATTTACAAGGACAAATTGGAAACCCAGAAGGTCCAGAATCTCCTAACAAGAAATATTATGATCCACGCGTGTGGTTAAGAGCTGGAGAGGTTTCTTTCAAAGATAGATTAATCCAAGCTTTCCACGATTTAAATAATGTTAATACTTTAGGATAATCTTTTCTTTAAGATTATTTCTATCAAATAAAAACAGAGAATATGCCTTGGTTTATTAGAAGCAAGAAAAATATTACAACGCCTACAGAGTCTAAAAAAGACGTTAAGAAAGGCTTATGGTATAAAACGCCATCAGGAAAAATTATTGAAACTGAAGAACTGAAAGCAAATGCGTATGTAAGTCCAGAGGATGATCATCACGTACAAATTGGTTCTCAAGAATACTTTGATATCTTATTTGATGATAGTAAATTCACAGAATTAGATGTAAAAGTAGAAAGTAAAGACCCATTAAATTGGACAGATACAAAACCTTATAAAGATCGTTTAAAAGAAATTAAAAAGAAAACGGGAATGACAGATTCTATTCGCAATGCGACTGGAAAAATTCATGGACGTGACATTACAATTTCTTGTATGGATTTCAAATTTATTGGAGGTTCTTTAGGATCTGTAATGGGAGAAAAAATTGCTCGTGCAATTGATTATTCTATCAAACACAAAACACCTTATATTATCATTACACAATCTGGTGGTGCGCGTATGATGGAAGCTGCAATTTCGTTGATGCAATTAGCAAAAGTAGAAGCTAAATTAATTCAATTAGCAGACAACAATATTCCTTATATTACAATCTTAACAAATCCATCTTTTGGAGGAATTACAGCATCTTTCGGATCAATTGGTGACATTATCATGGCAGAACCAGGAGCATTAATTGGATTCGCTGGACCACGTGTTATCAAAGAAACTATTGGTAGAGATTTACCAGAAGGATTCCAAACTTCTGAGTTTTTATTAGAAAAAGGCTTCGTTGATATGATCGTTCACCGTAAAAAGATGAAAGATAAAATAAAAGAAGTAGCTGATATGTTAATGCCTATCAACTAATTAAAATAAGTGCAAATATATTTTTAAAATTTTATTCAAATTTGATTTGGATTATTAGAAATTGATTTTATATATTTGCACTCCAATCGCGAGAATAGCTCAGCTGGTAGAGCGCAACCTTGCCAAGGTTGAGGTCGCGGGTTCGAGCCCCGTTTCCCGCTCTTTGAAATATAAAAATTCATAAAAATCAAATTTTGCCTTGGTGGTGGAATTGGTAGACACGCAGGACTTAAAATCCTGTGTCCATTAGGACGTGCGGGTTCAAGTCCCGCCTGAGGTACTTTTTAATTTGATTTTTACAATTTACACGCGGGAATAGCTCAATTGGTAGAGCGTCAGCCTTCCAAGCTGAATGTTGCGAGTTCGAGTCTCGTTTCCCGCTCAACTTCTTTCCTAGAAGTGGATGCCTTGGTGGTGGAATTGGTAGACACGCAGGACTTAAAATCCTGTGTCCATTAGGACGTGCGGGTTCAAGTCCCGCCTGAGGTACAACAAAGCTCAAGAATTTATTTCTTGAGCTTTTTTTATGCTCCAAATAATTATATCTTTATCCTCATAATAAAGCACGTTTTTATCACATGATTCAAAAATCATTTCTAAGAAAAACACTCTTTACTCTTACCTTTTTACCTTTATTTTCGTATAGCCAAGAATCGAAAAGTTCGGATGATTTATTTCAAGAAGCGCGTCACAAAGCTTTCGAAGAAAAAGATTATACAACTGCCAAGAAACTTGCATTACAAGCGTTGGATCAGTCGCCAGAATATACAGATATCGCTGTTTTTTTGGGACGAATATATACGTGGAATGATGAAACCGAAGAAGCGAGAAAAGTTTTTCAGAATGTTGAAAAAAACATGGATCCATCTACCGATTTCTATTTAGCTTACACATCACTTGAATATTGGAATGATAATTATACAGAAGCCGTTTCTATCATTGATCGTGGATTAATTAAATATCCTAAAAATGAAGAATTATTGTTATTGAAAGCTAAAGTTCTTAATTCGAATAATGCTTATGAAGAAGCTTCAAAAACAATCAAAGAATTATTAGCAATTAATCCTAAAAATACGGAAGCACGAGAATTAGCAAATCGAATCGAAATCAATAATACTAAAAATGCAATTGGTGTAAATTATAATTACTCACATTTTGACAAGCAATTTGCAGATGATTGGCATCAAGTTTCGGTTAGTTATAAAAGACAAACTTCGATAGGTTCATTGGTCTTTAAAGTAAATTACGCAAACAAATTTAAAGATAACGGTGTTCAATATGAAGTAGAAGCTTATCCAAGACTTTCTAATACATTTTACATGTACGTTGGCGGTGGATATTCGGATAGTGACGGAATTTTCCCTAAATATCGCACAGGAGCCTCTCTTTACGCTAATTTACCTAAAAGTTTTGAAGCCGAATTAGGTTATCGTCAGCTTCATTTTTCGGATGATGTTTGGATGTTTACTGGATCAATTGGGAAATATTATAAAAATTATTGGTTCAATTTACGTGCATTTGTAACGCCAAGTAACAACAATATTTCGCATTCGTATACATTCACAACGCGTTATTATACGGGCGATGCAAACAATTATTTAAGCTTAGCGATTGGTACAGGTATTTCGCCTGAAGATTTTAACAACAACCTTTTAGAGGATACAACTTACAAATTGAAGTCCTTCAAAATTGGAGCAGATTATAATTTTTCGATCAATGATTTAAATTTAATTTCAATTGGTGCAAATTATTACAATCAAGAATATCGTCCAAATCAAAAAGGAAATCAATTTGATATAAGTGTCTCGTACAGCCGAAAATTCTAATTGATATAACGATTAAATATAGAATCAGGAACCATTTTTTGAGTATTTTTCAAAGAATGGTTTTTTGTTTTAAAGCTTTTCAATCGATTTTTCAACTCTGTTTCCATTTTCGAATTTTGTTCAATTTCTTCTGTTAAATTCTTTTCGATTCGAAATAATTTTCCTCCCGATAAATGATAATTTTGGAAAACATAATCATCCAAAATATTTTTATTTTGCATCAACGGAACACCTTGTTTTCTGTAATTCGCTTTTCCATTTTCAAGATTTTGTCCCATCCAAGTCACGTAATTTGGCAATTTCAATTTATACGAATCTCTAAAATATGTCACAAAAGTTGGCGCAACATCAAAATGCGTCACAATATTTGACATCTTTTTCGGTGACTTCAACAAAGGAGAATAGACAATAATCGGAACATGAAAACGATCAATCTTTGTCTCCATCGGAACTTCTGGCATTCGATGATCTCCAGTAATCACAAAAATAGTTTGATTAAAATCTGAACGTTTTTGATAAGCTTCGAAAAAGTTTTTTACAGCTTCGTCAACACTCAAAAAAGTAACCAATTGTTGTTTGTATTTTTTTACTGTCGTCAAAGTTGTCACATCATAATTTCGTGATTTAATCAACGATTCAAACTGTTTATTATATTTCTCAACATTGTTTATTAAGAAAGGACTATGCGTCGCTAACGTCATCAAAACATTAAAATACGGTTGATTATTTTCTTTCTGCGTTGCTAAATACTTTTTGAACACTGAATGATCGTCAAATCCCCAAGAAAATCCATTATTTGATGGAATTTTAGCATAATTACTTTCGTAATCATTTTCATCAATAATAGTTTCAACACCTGAATAATTCAAGTATTTCGACATAAAATCAAAATCAGCATCACCACCATAAAAATAACCAGTTTTATAACCATTACTTTTCAACAAATTAAACAAATTGAAATGTTGAGGTAAGTTTTTTTGTTCCATAAAACCATTTTCAGCAAATGGCAAAGAACCCGTCAATCCAGGTAAAACTCCATATGTTCTTCCAGTGGTACTTAATCCATTTTCCCAATACAAACTCTTTTTTGAAAGCTGATCGATATATGGAGTAAAAGAACCTAAATATGCACCTTCGTTACTAAAAGCTCGTCCCAAACCTTCAATCACAATAAAAACAACATTCGGTTTTTCTGTTGTTAGATTAAATTGATCCGCGAAGAAATTTTTATTCTCATCTTGATACAAAAATGGATAATTAGTTTTATCAAAATAATGTAGATTATCTTCATTATTTGAACTCGAATTTGAGTTTAAAAAGTCAATTTCCGAAAGTTTATCTTCTGCATATTGTTCAATCGAATTTGAGAAAAAATAAGACGATTTACTCAAAGTTAGATTAGATGAAAACTCATCATTTTGAGTACTTTTTAAATACAAATTAATTGGAATAATAAGCGATAAAAAACTCAAAATTATTAATGGTAATTGAAGAATTTTTTGATTGATTTTTAATCTATAACTGTAAATAAAAATCGTTGTTAAAATAGCAATTGCAACGATTGACAAAAGAATGTTTGTAATATTTACAACGCCTGATGCACCAATAATTAATTTCAATTCTTCGAACGTATAAGAAAACAAATCTGAACCTAATAAATTAAGTGTTGTTTGAAAATATTTAATCAATAAAACATTTGAAATGATTAAAAAAGAATACGCAAAAACGATCCATTTTTTTGCCCAACTTATCGAATAAAATTGCAACAAAAAATAAATAAAACTCACCACAAAAATACTATCTAAAGCAAAATCGATATTATGTACGAATAAGTCAAAAAATAAAGTTTGATTAGAAGTTGTTGTAAGATTTTCTTTATAAAGATAAAATTCAAGAATTGATGACAATCCAAAAAGTAACAAATAAACAAACGAAATAAACGTAGTTTGCTGAACTAAATTAATGAATCCAAGTTTCAGTTTTTGCCAAATAGATAATTCTTTCGCTTGATTTCCACCAAAACCTTGTCGTGTCATTTCTCCCCACGAATTATTTTTCAGAAAGAAATCCTTCACCCCTTTCATCCCTGCCATCACAACAAACGGATGAAATGTAAACGGCTCTATAAACGCCGTAAAAAATAATTTCGGAATATCGCCTTTTTTGTGATAAACATTATACGTCATCAAATCAATCAGAATGGCATAAATCGAATATAAAATTCCGTAAAGCAATACAAAAGCCATTAAAGGAAAGAAAATATGCCAATTTATTAATCCTAAAAAGAATAAAACTATGAAAATGATCCAACCAATGTATTCGATAATCGGCCCTAAAAATTCGAAGAAAAACCAATACGGATAACTCATCATTCCAAGTTTTCCATATTTCGGATTGAAAAATAAAATACGATGTTTCCACAATGTTTCTATCGTTCCACGCATCCAACGATTACGTTGTTTGGTTAAAATTTCTTTACTTTCTGGCACTTCTGTCCAACAAAGCGGAACGGGAATATTCACCACTTTATAGGCCAATTTTTGTTCGTGCATATAACGTCGCATTCGCACAACAAGCTCCATATCTTCGCCAACTGTATCGTGATCGTAACCGCCACATTGAAGCACAATTTCACGATCAAAAGCACCAAAAGCACCCGAAATAAGCATCAAACCATTGGCGCGCGACCACGCCATTCTTCCCAAAAGAAATGCTCGAATATATTCTAACGCTTGCGCTCTTCCTAAACGAGTTTTTGGCAAATTAACATCGACAATTTTTCCATCAACAATGGTACAATTATTCGCCAGACGAATGACACCACCACATGCAATTACTTTCGCTTTTGCCTCATCCATAAACGGTTTTGCAAGCTTCAGAATCGCATCTTGTTCTAAAATACAATCGACATCAATACAAACAATATAATCGTTTGTTGCAATATTAATTCCGACATTTAGCGCATCCGATTTTCCTCCATTTACTTTGTCAACAATAATTAATTTCTTGAAAACAGGATTTGTACTTTTATAAATTGCATTAATTGGTTTCGTTTCGATATTTCCTTCAACGAAATAATCAATTTTAATCAAATCATACGCTTCAATTAATCGTTGCAACGAATCATCTTTAGAACCATCATTTACAATAATAATTTCGAGCTGATTGTAATACAACGACAACAACGAACGCACGTTCTCCACAATCGTTGCACCTTCATTATAAGCGGGCGCAATAAGGCTAAAAGTTGGCGCATTTGGCGATGTTGCAATAAGCGAGTAATCCGTAAAACTGTTTTTTTGGATATAAGATTTTATCGCTCCTTTTGCATAATAACCTATCCAACCGTAAACTAAAATTAATAGGATTGAATAAAAAAGGAAGCCGTAAATAAAAAAATCGAAAGCCGTTTCTAGCCAATTCATGATTAGTTTTCTTGGATAATTTGATTAATAATTTGTTTTAATTCAAGAGAATTTGATTGATATGCAAGTTTTTGTAAATCGGTTTTTGAACAACAATTATTTAACGCTTTTACACTTGCTTTTTTGACAGAAAATGAAGGATTTTCCTTTGCTTGAGTTTCTAAAAATGTGTTATTTTCTGGATTAGAAATTTTTTCTAAGGCTTTTAAAATTTGAATTTGAAACTTTTCGTTACACGTTTGATATTTTTCAATCAATAGTTTTGAAGTTGAATCATCTTCGATTCTGACTAATGTTTTAATCGTTTCTTTAACAACTTTTTCATCAGAATCATGCAAATTATCTGCGACCAAATCGTGCATTTGTAACAATTGAAACTTGCGAATTAATTTCATTGCTAGAATTTTCACACTTTGATTAGGTGATTTCAACCAATTCGAAATTATGACATAAACCTCATCATTATTCGGTAAAATTGTAATTGCATCCAACAATTTCAATTGCTGCCAATCCGTCAATTGTTCCTGTAAATTATCCAAAAAAAATAAGCCTTCGAAACCAGAAAATTTTGCTAAACCATATTGCGCTTCAGATCGAACTAAATCATTTTTATGCTGTAACATACTTTTTATTTTCGGTAAAGTTTCAACATGATTCATCGCCGTAACTTCCTGTATTGCTTCGGCGATTTCGTAATCTTTTTGACTATTTAATTTCTGTAAGGATATTTTTTTTAGTTGATAATGATCAAATAAATTTCGAATGTTTTCTTTCGAATTTCCAGAAAAATTTTGTTCTGCTTTTAATAATTTTTTGATAAAATAATGTTTGAATGAACTTGATTTCAAATAATCCTTAAAATCATTATTCGAATTCGGCTCATCATCCAAAATTGTTTCATAAATTTCTTGATCAATAATCGCATTCCACTTATTTTTCTTAGTAATGATTTTATACTCAATTATACTTTTCAACAATGTATAAATGATTATCAAAAAAAGTAAAATAAGCAGAATATAAATTCCTACGACTAACTCGGAATAGGTTATTATTTGTAGGATAATCATGCTTTTATTTTAGCAATTTCTTCACGCGAACCGACAATTCAATAGGACTAAATGGTTTCACCATAAAATCATTTGCACCCAAATTAAATGCTTCCACTACCACATCTTCTTGCCCTAAAGAAGACAAAATAATCATTGGTGTATCGGAATTCTTACTTTTTCTAACAGCACTAATAATCTCCAAACCAGACGCAAAAGGCATCATAATATCGGTAATAATCAAATCAATATCTTCAGTCTCAATCTTACTGATTGCTTCTTTTCCATTTCGTGTTAAAACAACTTTGTAACCTTCTTTTTTCAGTTTGTGCTCAATTGTTTTTAAAATCAATTCATCGTCTTCGGCAATTAAAATCTGCATAATATTGGTTTTTAAATATTATTTAAATAGTTAATAACTAATTCTATTTCGGTTTTCACTTTAATAATCAGCTGGTTTTCTTGTAGGTAATTGATTGAAGTTGATTTTTCTATTTGTTCGGTTAAATCAGCCAAAATTGTAAGTCCAGCGGTTTTTGCTGTTCCTTTTACTTTATGACCTAATTGATTTAATCCTTCTAAATTTTGTTTGTTGAAATAAGTTTCAAATTCTAGTATAGATTTCTCTAACTCATCAATAATTATTTCGATAAACGTTTTTCTAAACGATTCGTCATCTTTCGTATAATTATTTATCATCGAAAGATCAAGGTGATTTCCAAAATCATTGGTTTCAAGCTTTTCATATTGAGAAAAGTCTAACCATTTTTCTAGGACATCAAAAATATCTTTTTCTCGAATTGGTTTTGCTAAGAAATCATTCAATCCAGCATCAAGACATTTTTCCTTTTCGCCTTTTACATTTCCTGCAGTTACAGCTATAATCGGTGTTTCTCGAAAATTGTTTAATAAACGAATAACCTTAGTTGCTTCAATACCATTCATTTCTGGCATTTGAATATCCATCAAGATTAAATCAACCTTATTTTCTTGACAAACCGATACCGCTTCCGCTCCATTTGTAGCTGTATATAAAATAGAATTTGGCGCAATATTTTTGATAATCTGCTGATTTAAAGCCATATTCACCAAATTATCATCAGCAATTAAAATGTGAAATTGTTTCGAAAAATCTTGTGAAATTTCTTCTTGATTTTCAATTTCTATGGTTTGAATTTCTTTCGAATCAATAATTGTTTTACGCAGCGTATCAAACAATTCTTCTGACTTAATTGGTTTCAACAAACGCGAAGTAATTCCCAATTCTTTTGCTTTCTGAATTAGATATTCATCCTCAGAAGAACTATGCAATAATACTAAAGGAGTTTTTGTGTTCTTTGTTATAAAATACTCTTTTATTTTCTGAATTGTTTCTAAACCATTCAAAACTGGCATGTGATAATCCATCAAAATAACATCGTAAACATCGCCATTCAAAACTTTCTGAAGCGCTTCCATTCCATTGTTCGCAATATCAGATGTTATATTTTTGAACTTCAACATATGTTGCAAAATCATTTGATTACTCTGATTATCATCTACAATCAACACATGATTTATTTCGTCCAAATGATCAAATTGTTGCTCAATATTATATTCGTAATCAACTTCTAAATCAAAGAAAAATGTAGAACCTTTATCTATTTCGCTTTGCAATTCTAGATGACTTCCGAAATAATTTAATAATTTATTCGAAATTGTTAAACCTAAACCTGTTCCTCCGAAACGTTTGCTAACAGTACTATCCTCTTGTGTAAATGCATCAAAAATCTTAGCTTGTTTTTCTGGTTTTATCCCAATTCCTGTATCACGAACAGAGAATCTCAGTTTTGCTTTTTCTCCTTTCACAATTGGTTCAACTGGACTAATTTTTAGTTCTATTTCTCCACTATCCGTAAATTTCACAGCGTTTCCAAGTAGATTAATTAGCACTTGTTTCAATCGAGCTTCGTCAATCCAAATAAATTGAGGTAAATTATTATCTATATTCAACAACAATTCAATTTTTTTGTTTTCGGCTTGATAAAGAATCACATTGATTACTTGATTTCCTAACTCGAACAGATTATTTTTTTCTATCGAAACATCCATTCGACCTGATTCAATTTTAGAGAAATCTAAAATGTCATTTATTATTGACAATAATGAATTTGCAGAATCATTAATAAAATTCAAATATTGTTTTTGAGTTGGATTAAGTGGCGTTTTCAACAATAAATCAGAGAAACCAATCACACCATTTAATGGCGTTCGAATCTCGTGACTCATATTTGCCAAAAACTCAGACTTCGCTTTACTAGCGATATCCGCATTCTTTTTCGCTTTTTTAAGCTCTTTATTTTTCTTAACAGATTCTGTTATATTTTGCGAAAACATAATCAAACCGCCAATCTGTTTTTTGTTGATATACCACGGATGAATCGCCCACGAATAGTGTTGATCCGTATCATATTTTGGTGTGCGATAAATGGTATCATCATTCGAATAATTTTCGCCTTGCAAACAAGCATCGTAAATTGCTTTTCTTTCTGCTGGAACATCATACATTTCGTAATGAGATTTTCCGATCACATTTTTCTTTTTTATCGCAAATTCATCACTCCATTGATTACTCAAAGTCAGATAATTCATTTCATTATCAAACATTGCAACAGAAGCAGGTACGTGATTAATAAACGTTTCGAAAATGGCTTTTTGTCGAGCCAATTCTAACGTATAACGTTTCCTTTCATTAATATCCTGAAAAATTCCAAAAACGCTAACACATTCACCATTTACAAATTCTGGAATTCCTTTGCATCTTACCCAAATTGTTTTTCCATTTTGCGTAACGATTTGCAATTCCATATCATATTCAATCCCTTTTTCTACGGCATCTCTAAAGGCTTTCTTGATTTTTGGATAACTACTTTTAGCTTCATAAAAATGAAGTGCAGTTTCTACATTTGGTTCATAATCTGGTTCAACTTCGTGGATTTTTTTCGTCGTATCTGCCCAAATTAATTTTTGTTGAATCAAATCATATTTCCAACCTCCAACATTTGCAACTTCGTATGTATGATCTAACAATTGACTAACACGATTAAGATCTCTTTCCAACAAAGTTCTTTGCGTCATATCCACCGCAGTGCTCATTACAACAGGATTTCCTTCGTTATCTTTGTCCAAAATATTGCTGTATAACCAATATGTCAACGAACCATCTTTCTTAATCAAACTCATCAATCCAGAATCTTGCTTTTTACTCAAAATTGTTTCGATATAGGTTTGATATTCTTTTTGATTAGCTTTTGGAATTAAATTTTTCAGATTCAAATCTTTTGCTTCACTTTCTGAATAGCCCATAGATTCTAATCCCGTCTTATTTATCGACAAAATATTTCCATCCAAATCGTGAATCGTCATCAAACCAAGCGAAGAATTGAAGAAATTTCTAAACTTACGTTCGCTGTTTTCTAATTCTACTTTTTTCGAATTTTCTAGCGTGATATCTCGACCAAAGAAAAAGATTTCGTTATCAATTTTTAAATTCGATTTTGTGTACCATTCCACCAACTTCTCTTCTTGAGATTCAGGAGAACACATCAAACATTTAAAATTGATAGAATCTGTATTATTTTTAAGATTTGATAAATAGGTATTGACTTTCGTTTTATCCTTTTCAGCAACAAAATCTATAAAATTTCTTTCTACAATAGGAAATTCTTTTTTCATCCCCAAAACCTCTTTGAAAGCAGGATTTATAGATTTTAAAACACCATTAATATCAGCAACTCCAATCAGATTATTAGATATTTTATAGATATTTTGAAAGTAAGCCGCATCTTTTTTGCGCTTTTTACTCACCAATAATTTGGTAATATTTTTCCCAAGTTGAATCAATAAATTACGTTGTTTTTCGTCCAACGTTCTTGGATAATGGTCGTTTACACATAATGTTCCCAACGCATTCCCATTGTCATCAATCAACGGAACACCAGCATAGAACTGAATATTTGCAGCTTTTACACCAGCAATATTTTTTGCAGGTTCAAATTTCGTCACATCATCAATCACCAAAATTTCATTTTCTACCAAAGAAAATTGACATATTGTTTGTTGACGCGGAACAATATCTACCTCGATTCCACAATTTGCTTTAATCACTTGATAGTTTTCATCAAAAACAGAAACTAACGCAATTGGCGCATTACAAATCAAACTCGCAGCATTTGCAAAAACTTCTAATTCTTCGTCTTTATCATGCGCTTGTAAATTATAATCGTAAACCGCTTGCAATCTTTGCTTTTCGTTCGTTGGGATGGGATAATTTTCCATTTAAATAATAGCTATTTTAAAGGAAAGTAGAGATGGTTAAAGATATTACATAAATCCAAATATTCGAAATCAATTATTTCTAAAAATCAAACCAACCTTTTTATTCATAAAATCATCTCTATTATAAATCTAAACTTTAAAAAATATGAAAATCACAATCCCAACTCCATGCAAAGAAAAATTACGAGATGATAATTTTTGCGCAAAATGTCAACATAAAATTACTGACTTTTCTAACTTGACAAATGACGAAATTTCGAATGAATTTGAAAGAAACAGTGTTCACTGTGGTATTTTTCATCCAAGCCAATTAGGTCAAAATCTTTTCAAAAAAACGATTTCCAATGTCATGATTTTTTCTGCTTATGGATTAATGAGTACTTCATCAAAAGCTCAAAAACCTAATACAGCTTGCCATGACAATCCATTACCGATCAATAATTCTATAGAAAATGAATCGATTGAATTTAAAATAATTGTTACTAAAAGTTCTAACACAAGAATTCAAGAGTTTTCTACTTTCCGATTATTGATTAATGGTGAACTGATAGAACAAACTTTAAAAATTGATGAAGAATACACTATAAAATGTGATATCCAAAAAGGTTTACCAATTAATATTCGATTAGCTTCAAACGAAAAAAACATAGAAATTAATAAAAATTACACAAGCAAAAATCTACCAAAAAAATTAAAATTGAATGTAGCAGATTTCGTAGCGGAAGAAATTATTATGGGAGATATTGAAATAGAACCAAGAATACAAGGAATAATTGCTATTAAAGAATAGTTTTTTGCTTTTATGATTATTTTCTTACCTTGCTAACACAAAAGGGAATCGAGTGCAAATCTCGAGCTGTCGCGCAACTGTAAGTAGAGAAAAACTATAAGCCAGACCACTTTTTAGATGATGCTTTCGCGATTGAAGCTCAATCAAAACTACATGTATTTTATTATTTGTTGAATTGATTGCACTTGATTTCGAAAGCATTTTTTTATTAAAATTTAGTTTAGTATAAAATGCAAAAAGAAGAAATTCAACACATTATTGATCTTAAAACAAAACCGCTAGGAGCCTTAGGTTTATTAGAAAAAACCGCACTTAAAATTGGTTTGGTTCAACAAAAAAAACAGTTAGAATTAATCAATCCACATCTAATTGTTTTCGCAAGCGATCATGGAATTGCGCAATCTGGTGTTAGTGCGTATCCTGCGGAAGTTACACCTCAAATGGTTTTTAATTTCCTAAATAATGGAGCGGCGATTAATGTTTTTTGTAATCAAAATGAGATTGATTTAACCATTGTTGATGCTGGTGTAAATTATCATTTCGAGGATTATTCGGTTTTGAAAAATTGTAAAGTAGCCAAATCAACCAAAAATTTCTTGTACGAACCTGCCATGACCTTAGATCAATTGGAACAATGTTTTGATTATTCGAAGACAATTGTGAACGAAATCGCCCAAAATGGGACTAATATTATTGGTTTTGGCGAAATGGGAATTGGGAACACTTCTTCTGCGTCGATGCTTGTACATTATTTGACCGATTTGCCTTTGGAGCAGTGTGTGGGACGCGGAACTGGTTTGAATGATGAGCAATTACAGAATAAAATCAATATTCTTAATCAAGCAAAAAATACGCATGGAAAAATTACTGATCCAAAACAAATTTTAGCGACTTTTGGAGGTTTTGAAGTTGCGCAAATGACAGCTGCAATGTTATCTGCTTATGAACACAATATGTTGTTGATGATTGATGGATACATTGCTTCGGCAGCGATTTTGGTTGCGTCTAAATTAAAACCAGAAATTCTAAATAATGCTATTTTTTGTCATCAAAGTGACGAATCTGGACATCAATATTTATTGAATTATTTCAACGAAGAACCAATTCTGAACATCAATTTGCGTGTTGGCGAAGGAACAGGTTGTGCGTTGGCTTATCCAATTATAAAAAGTGCAGTGAATTTCTACAATGATATGGCAAGCTTTGAATCTGCAGGCGTTAGTAACAAAGAAACTGAAGTAGAATGCTAAAAAAGGAAATCACTTATTTTTTAACAGCTTTGATGTTTTTTACACGAATTCCAATTCCGTTCAAAATTCCATACAGCAACGAAATTATGAATCAATCACAAAAATATTACGCGGCGATTGGTTTATTAGTTGGCGCTTTTAACGCGTTGATTTATACAATTTGTCAATTTATTTTACCAATTGATATCGCTATTATTATCACAATGATTACAAGTGTTTTGCTGACTGGCGCCTTTCACGAAGATGGTTTTACCGATGTTTGCGATAGTTTTGGAGGCGGTTATGGCAAAGAAAAAATCTTGACAATTATGAAAGATAGCCGAATTGGAGCTTACGGTGTAATTGGCGTTATCTTATTGTTGTTATTAAAATTTACATCACTTCAACATATTGCCGAAAATAATTTTTGGTTGATGATTTTCAGCTTGATCGCAGCACATTCGGTTAGTCGCTTTTTTTCTGGAATGATGATTTATACGCACGAATATGTGACAGATATTGACAAAAGTAAATCGAAACCGATGGCAAACAAAGCACTTCCGATAAAAAATCTTGTTATTAGTTTTCTTTTCTGTCTTGTACCTTTTATTGTTTTTGGCGAATGGAAATTTTTGTTGATTTTACCACTTTGTTACATCGGAAAAGTTTATTTGGGCTGGTATTTCAAAAAATATATTGGCGGATACACAGGCGATTGCTTGGGAACTGTGCAACAAGTTACCGAAGTTTTGTTTTACCTTGGCGTTTTAATACTATGCAAGTTTCTGTAATTCGACATACAAAAGTTAATGTTCCTTCATCGGTTTGTTACGGGCAAACTGATGTGGAATTAGCTGACACTTTTCATCAAGAAGTTGTACAAATTCATACTAAAATTGAAAACGATTTTGAGGTAATTTTTTCAAGTCCATTAAGTCGTTGTCAACGATTGGCAGAAACTTTCTCGAATGAAATTATTTTTGATGATCGATTAAAAGAATTCAATTTCGGAGATTGGGAAATGAAATCGTGGAACGAAATTCCTTCGGAAGAAATAGAACCTTGGTACGTCGATTTTGTCGAAATTAAAACGCCAAATGGCGAATCGATGCAAGAAATGTCTGCCCGTCTTTTTGATTTTATGGACGAATTACGAAATGCTCAATACGAAAAAGTGTTGATTGTTGCACATGGAGGAATCATTCGTTTGATGTGGTGTTATTTGTTGCAAATTCCAATCAAAAATGCATTCAAAATTCCTGTAAATTATGGCGAAATATTTCAGTTTAATTTAGGAAAAACGAATGAAGAAGATTTTATTTTGAAGAAAGAATAGATTACAAACATTTTATCTTTTCTAACGACTTCCATTCATGCTCGATATTTGTCATAAGAATTGCATTATCAAACTGAACAGAACCTATTGGAAAGATTGTTTCATCTTCAAAAAAACTTGATTTTACATGTGAAACTTCCAAAGGTTCTACTTCCCAATTATAGGTTTCGAGTTTTAAACCTTCAAAATTATTTCCATTTGGAGAATAACCGATAGAACCATTCTCGAAGAATTTTGACACCTCATCCAACGTTTCGAAAATCGAATTAGAATTAAATTCAACAGCTTTTTTAGCATCAATTTCAATTCGCGTATCATCAGAACTCGTGAAATCTAAATGATAATTATCGTTTTCTTCTATAACATTAAACTTCGCAAAATAATGTTTACCAGGAAAAACTCGACCACCAACAAGCGCATTCAATTTTAGCGAAGTATCTCTCCTCGGAATATATACACCTTCTTTTGTCTCCCCATTTTCCTCCCACTCAACCGCAATTCGATGCGCTGCATTTTCAGAATTAACTCCTACAAAATCAGGTAAACCTTTTGGTTTTATATCTTTCAATCGAATCAAACAAATTCCAGCAATTGCTTTTCCTTTGTACAATTTTGGACGAAAAGGTCGAGGCAAAATCTTCTCAATATAGTGCGGTTCTACACAAAAATTGATTAACATTCTGCGTTCTATGATACCATGAATTGTAGGAATTTTCATAACTCTATTTTATTATTTTCAATAAATTCATTAATAATTGATTTGAAATTTCGTGTGACATCAAGCTCTAAAATATCTTTTACTGACATCAAGCTTTCTATTTTCCAAGCATTATTTATAGAATTATATGAATCTAACTTAAAAACTAAATTTTGATAAAAAATATCGTCTCCAATTTCCATTTCAACTTTATTTATAAATTCATTTATTGTAATTGATTCTTCGGGCCAATCATTTTCTGCATCAAAAAGTTTAATTGCAATCGTAAAATCTACTTTCGACTTGAAATTATTTCTTTCAATTAGTATTAATAACTCTTCAAATGTCATTCAAATTATATTTTTCCCTAATTTCTCAAAAAAAAAATCAACAAGTCAAATATTTCAAAATTAATTTATTAGAAAAAAGTTGTAAAATTTATTCGAAAAACACTTGCAAAAGTAATATTAATGACCTTATATTTGCACTCACAACGCGGGAATAGCTCAATTGGTAGAGCGTCAGCCTTCCAAGCTGAATGTTGCGAGTTCGAGTCTCGTTTCCCGCTCTTTGAAATATTAAATTCAAAAATCAAATTTTGCCTTGGTGGTGGAATTGGTAGACACGCAGGACTTAAAATCCTGTGTCCATTAGGACGTGCGGGTTCAAGTCCCGCCTGAGGTACTTTTTAATTTGATTTGAAAATTTACGCGGGAATAGCTCAATTGGTAGAGCGTCAGCCTTCCAAGCTGAATGTTGCGAGTTCGAGTCTCGTTTCCCGCTCTGTAAAAGCCGAAGATTAATCTTCGGCTTTTTTATTTAGAAAAATTTGATTCCAAAACATAAAAAAACCTTAAACAATAACGTTTAAGGTTTTTACTTTTTTATCTAATCGTTGTCTTATTTCGCTTCTTCAGACAACATTTGTTTGTATTTTTTGCCTTCGATTAATCTTTTTTCAGCCCAAATTGTTCCTCCAGGAATAACTGCAGCAACAAAAAAGATCATAAAAATTTTCCAAGACCAATTGTATTTTTCCTTCAATAAATAAACCAATATAATATAAGCTATAAACAATCCTCCGTGTACGCGTCCTGCGTGTGTTACCCAAGTAGGATCTTCCCAAATATATTTCATTGGCATTGCGATAAAAAACAAAACTATCGCAGAAATAGCTTCTAAATATCCAGTAATTTTAAATAATTTCAACATTCATCTTAAATTTGAAGTCAAAAATAATTTTTAATTTTCAAACGAACACTAATAGATATCAGTAAAACAAATACTTAACATCTATTTTACACGTTATTATAAACAACAATGCGATTTTTAGGCTATATATTCTTCTTTTTTATCCAAACTATTTTGCTTTTTGGACAAGAAAAAAAATATCATTTCTTACGGTATAATGATGATACAAAATCGTATACAAAAGATTTTGAAAGCAAAAATCTTGATTCATCTTTAGATTCGCTTCAAAAAACGGGTTATTATACATTGACGATTGATTCTATAAAAAATGAAAAAGTTTATCTAAATAAAGGAAAATTGTACCAAACAATTTGGGTAAAAAACAATGAATTGTTCGAAAATAAAAATAATTATTTCCCAACGAATAATTTAGATTCTATTCTAAATAAAATCGCCACAATCAACACTAATCAAGGTTATCCGTTTGCGCAAATAAAACTTATTCCAAATGGTTTTGAACAAAATGAACAGAAAATTGAATTGGTTTTAGACAAAGGAAATCAGCGCAAAATTGATGGTGTAAAATTGGTTGGTTACGAAAAATTATCAAAAGGTTATTTGCGTCACGGACTTAATATAAAAACTGACGAAGTCTACAATGAACAGAAGTTGGCAACGATTTCGACATTAATGCAACAAACCAATTATATTGCAGAAGCGCAATTACCACAAACTTTATTTAAGCCCGATTCGACGATTTTATATTTGTATCCTCGCAAAGTGAATTCAAATTATTTTGATGGCGTTTTAGGTTTTGGGACTGATGATAACGGCGATTTTAGATTGAACGGAAATGTGCAGCTTTCGTTGAATAATGCGTTCAATAGTTTGGAGGAAATCAGGTTAAATTGGATTGGAACAGCGAACAAAAATACGTCGTTGAATATTGGTGTTAAAGTACCTTATTTGTTCAAATCCGCGGTTGGTTCGGAAACGAATTTCAAGCTTTTCAAGCAAGATTCTGTTTTTGTAAATTTAGATTTTTCGGAGCGATTATTTTATCAACTCAACCTCAACTCAAATATTGGTGTGAGCGGAATTATACAATCGTCTAACTTTTTGTTGGAAGATGATTCCTATCTAAAATCGAGCTACGACGATTATTCGAAAATTGGTTTTGGTTTGAGTTATCACTATTTCCTGAAACATCCTTTTCGTTTGATGGAAGGAAAATCAATGTTGAATGTTGCGGTAAACTCGATTCGTAAAAAGGAAAAGAACTTCTCGTGGACAGAAGATTTGGAAAATAAAACCGTCAATCAAGTTGAAGTTGGTCTAAAAACGTTTCGTTTATTCGAATTATCCAAAAAGCATTTCTTAAAAGCTAGTGCAGAGTTTAGAGGTTTACTCACAAAAGATGATGATTTTTCCGAAAACGAATTGTACAGAATTGGAGGTTTCGGGAGTTTTAGAGGTTTTAACGAAGAAAGTATTACCGCAAATATGTACGGATTTTTGAGTGCAGATTATCGTTTTGTTCCAAGCGAAGCTTTTTATATTGGACTTTTCGCCGATTATGGTTTTATTGATAACAAACGCGCAAATCTGAACACTTCTTTATTAAGTTTAGGAACTGGAATTTCTTTTTTAACGAAAATGGGAATTTTCAATTTGAGTTATGCAGTTGGTAAAACAGACGAAACTTCTTTCGACTTCAAAGAATCTAAAATCCACTTTGGGATATTAAGTCAGTTTTAAAAAAAATATTTTACTTTAGTTTTTATAAACATTGAATAATGAAATATTTATCGTTACTATTTTTACTTGTTAGTTCAACTTTGTTCTGTCAGAAAGATGATATTATAAACTTAAATGAAGTCAATATTCAGAATAAAACAAAATACATTTTATTAAAATCTTATTTTAGAAGTTGGATAATCAAAAATGATAGTTTAACAGATTTTGTAGATGGAGAAGCTTATTATCTTTATCCAAAGGAAGAATTTAAAGATAAATTAAAAGTAAAAAGGTATGTTTTACAATATAGAAACTTTTATAATCCTGAGATAAAAGGTAATAATAAAAAAACGCAAGTCTCTATAATGAATGATTATTATGGATTTTGGAATATTCCTAGTTATAATCGTCATGAAAAATATAAAAAAGTAGAAATTTCTAAAGATAATTTTGATGTTTATAACAGTAAAGATTCTATAATTGGTAAATATTATCAAGGAATTGAGAATGATAGTATAAATTTTGTTTTAAATTTTTCTCGTAAAAAAAATATAAAAATATCATTAAGTTATTTTGGAAAATGGGATAAAAAAGGAGTTCCTCAATTTTTTACTTTAATTCAAAATGAAGATTTATTTGGAAGTAAAAAAGAAATTGTAACAGAAATTTTTCTTACAAAAGAACTCCTTTCTGATTTTGATAATGGAAGAAAAAAATACAATTCAATCAACTTTAATTCTTCAAA
Source organism: Empedobacter sp. R750 (assembly GCF_030324345.1). Taxonomy (NCBI): domain Bacteria; kingdom Pseudomonadati; phylum Bacteroidota; class Flavobacteriia; order Flavobacteriales; family Weeksellaceae; genus Empedobacter; species Empedobacter sp. R750. The sequence continues at coordinate 295,461 of NZ_JACAGF010000003.1, forward strand.
TTATTATAATAATTATTGGGAAAATTATATAATTGACTATCCTTTACCTTTAAATATCGTTAATAAATTCAATTTATTAATTGAACAAAATCCTTAACCTTGATGGTTACTTTTAATCACTTAAATCTACATTTATCTAAATCATATCTGTTTGTAATCTCCGTCAAGAAGATTTGATTACAAACAAGGTTGTTTATAATAAATGTAAGGCTACATTAATCTAAAACATGTCTGTTTGTAATGAATGTAAATCTACGTTTATCTCAATCATATCTGTTTGTAATATTTGCCAAGAAAATTTGATTACAAACAAGCTTGTTTTAGCTTACCAAATGTATTGTGTAAATGATTACTAAGAAGTTTTATTAAAAAAACTTTAAATTTTTATAGGTTTATTGTTAACATTTTCGTGAAATTAGCTACTTATAAAATACTCACACAAAATAAATTTAAAAATGCGTAAAATTTTTTATCCAGTTTTAGCTTCAGCTTTATTTTTAGCTTCAGCTCAATTGGCGTCTGCACAAGACAATTTAGTTAATTCTTTGAACAAAAATGTTAGTGAAAATAGTAAAGAAGCTTTCAAATTTACTGATGTTATCAATTTAGCTAAAACTCCAGTAGAAAACCAAGGTTCATCAGGATTTCTATGACAAAACCAAGTTATTTTTATAAATATTTTGATTTTTAATTAGTGCATAAATTCTGTGAATTATTTT